>JBMLPQ010000317.1:0-3419 GCA_049242025.1 Sediminibacterium sp. | reverse complement strand
AAACCCTTGGAATGAAATTTGTTTATATTAGATTTGAAACAGAAAAAAATTCAATATGGCAATTTTTAAATCGGGTAACCCTACCCTTACGGAGAAGATGTTTGATAAGAGCCACGAAATGGCTGCTGCCAATATGGGCACAATGACTGTTAGAGGCGCTATCAACAAATTTGGTTTTATGATGCTGATGCTGATTGCAGGTGCAGCATACAACTGGAATTTATACGAACAACTAAAGCAAGATACCATGATGACCCTTATGTGGGTAGGTATTATTGGTGGATTAATTGCTGCTTTAGCTATTAGCTTTAAACCCAATTGGGCACCGTTTTTGGCGCCGCTATATGCATTATTAGAAGGCTTATTCATTGGTGCCATTTCGGCTATTATGAACGCAGCATTTGCTGAGTCTTATCCTGGTTTGGTTATGCAAGCAGTGGGCTTAACTTTTGGTGTGGCTTTAGCGATGTTCTTGTTGTATAATTTCAGAATTATCAATGCTACGGAGCGTTTTAAATCAATCGTATTCACAGCCACCATGGGTATAGGTATTTTTTACTTGCTCACCATGGTATTGCGCATGTTTGGCGTGAACGTAAGCTTTATGTACGACAGCAGTTTATTAAGCATCGGCATTAGCTTATTTGTAGTAGCCATAGCTGCTTTAAACTTAATCATGGATTTTGATATGATTGAGCAAGGTGCTGAAAGAGGTGCGCCCAAATTCATGGAATGGTATGGTGCGTTTGGTTTAATGGTAACTATTGTTTGGTTGTACATTGAAATGCTGAAGCTCTTGAGTAAATTAAGCAGTAGAGATTAATCTTTACATGAAAATTATAATGAAAGCCTCGAAGTAATTCGGGGCTTTTTTGATTCGCGAAGCTCCGCAAATTGGGTTAACTTTATTGCCTAATAATGCAATGAAGCCATGGATTTTAACCGCGAAAAGTATAGCAACGAAGAATTAATTTATCTCTATCGCAATTTGTTATTGCCCCGCATGATAGAAGAAAAAATGTTGGTGCTTTTGCGTCAAGGAAAAATCAGTAAATGGTTTAGTGGGATTGGGCAGGAAGCTATTGCGGTGGGTGCTACATTGGCCATGGCCAACGATGAATGGATTATGCCGTTGCACAGAAACTTGGGGGTGTTCACTTCCAGACAAATGCCTTTGAATAAATTATTTAGACAATGGCAGGGCAATAAAGATGGGTATAGTAAAGGGAGGGAGCGCAGCTTTCACTTTGGATCGAAGCCTTATCATATTTGCGGAATGATCTCACATTTGGGGCCACAATTAGCCATTGCAGATGGCGTTGCACTGGCTTATGCTTTAAGAAAAGAATCCAAAGCATCTGTTGCATTTTCAGGAGATGGCGGAACCAGTGAGGGCGATTTTCATGAAGCACTGAATGTGGCTGCAGTTTGGAACTTACCCGTGATTTTTATTATTGAAAACAATGGGTATGGATTAAGCACCCCTGTAAACGAACAATACAAATGCGAGCAATTGGTAGACAAAGCCAAAGGTTATGGCATGGAAGGTGTTCGCATTGATGGTAATAATATTTTAACTGTATTCAATACCATCAAAGGAGTTCGAGAATATTGCATCAACAATCAAAAACCTTATTTTATTGAGTGCATGACTTTTAGAATGCGTGGGCATGAAGAAGCCAGTGGCACTAAATATGTTCCTAAAGAATTATTTGAAGAATGGGGACATAAAGACCCTGTAAAAAAATACGAACAGTTTTTAATTAATGAGCAGGTCATTACAGAAATGGGGATTGCTGATATCAGAAATGAATTCAAGCAATACATAGAAACAGAATTGGCAGATGCATTTAATGCAGATGAAATGGTGGTGGATACCGCTGAAGAAATAGCCGATGTATTCGCACCTAAAAAACATATAGAAGGAAGTACAATATTAGACAACAATAAAGAAGCCGCTGCAACACCAGCAAGAGAAGCTAGATTAATTGATGCCATATCTGAGGGATTAAGCATGAGTATGGAGAAGCATTCCAACTTAGTATTAATGGGACAAGATATTGCAGAGTATGGTGGTGCGTTTAAAATTACAGAAGGCTTTGTTGAAAAATTTGGAAAGGAAAGGGTTCGCAATACCCCGCTCTGCGAAAGTGCAATAGTGGGCGCTTGTTTAGGTATGAGTTTGGAAGGATTTAAAACCGTGATGGAAATGCAGTTCGCAGATTTTGTAACGGTAGGATTTAATCAGATTGTAAACAACTTAGCAAAGATTCATTATCGTTGGGGGCAAAACGCAGATGTAGTGGTTCGTATGCCAACAGGCGGAGGTGTAGGGGCAGGACCTTTTCATTCGCAAAGCAATGAAGCTTGGTTCACCCATGTGCCAGGTTTAAAAGTGGTATATCCTTCTAATCCACATGATGCGAAGGGATTAATGATTGCAGCCATCAACGACCCCAACCCTGTTTTATTTTTTGAACACAAAGCCTTGTACAGAAGCATTAACGGAAAATTACCGCAAGCTTATTATGAAGTAGAAATAGGCAAAGCCATTACGGTAAAAGAAGGAGACGATATGAGCATCATAACTTATGGAGCTGGCGTACACTGGGCATTAGATTACCAAGAAGCCCACCCGGAGATTTCCTTGCATATTGTAGACTTAAGAACATTGGCCCCTTTAGATTATGATGCTATAAAAGCAGCAGTTGAACAAACGGGAAAAGTATTGATTTTGCACGAAGACAATTTAGTAGGTGGTATAGGAGGAGAAATTAGTGCATGGATTAGTGAGCATTGTTTTGAATTACTAGATGCCCCTGTATTGCGATGCGCTTCATTAGACACGCCGATTCCATTTAATATTGAATTGGAAAAAAATTATATGGCCAAGAGCAGATTAGATGAAAGTCTTCAAAAGTTGCTCAATTATTAATTCAGCCCTATGCAAAGAATTATAAAAAAATTAAGTGCGTTATGCATTGCGGCATGCAGTGTGATTATAGTGAACGCTCAACAAAACCCGAATGCATTATACCAAGCACCTGTTTTTGCAGATAAAGAGCGAGCGGCTAAAATAAAAGCATTGGCACCAGTGATAGAATCAATGTACAGCAATTATGCTAAAGCCAATCATTTCCCTAGCTTTTCATTTGGGGTTGTGGTAGATGGAGAATTGATCCTAAGTGGTAGTGAAGGATATAGCAACATTGCTGATCAAACCAAAGCCAATACAAGAACCATGTACCGCATTGCTTCTATGAGCAAGAGTGTTACTGCCATGGCCATTATTAAATTAAGAGACGAAGGGAAAATAAAATTAGATGATCCTGTTGCCAATTATATTCCTGAATTAAAAAACCAAGCATTGACCAAAGATGCTGCACCCATCACCATTAGAGAATTACTAACGCATTCAA
>JBMLPQ010000316.1:0-1168 GCA_049242025.1 Sediminibacterium sp. | reverse complement strand
ATTGATTTGGCTCCTAAAATGAAAAAGTAAAAAATAAACTACAAAAAATACAATTATGGCTTCAGGTGTTTCTCCTACAGTTAATCGCGCGGTAAACGTTTTTGTATCTCTTGGTGCAGCCGTGGTGATCTTTGGTGCAATGGCAAAAATACTTCACCTTTCTTGGGCAGACTGGGCATTAAAAATTGGTTTAACAACCGAAGCGTTGATATTCATTATCTATGCTATTTTGCCTCCTCCTGATATGGGTACAACAACTGTGGTTGCTGATACTGGTAATCCTGCATTAAAAAGCATGGAAAAAATGTTGGCTGAAGCAGATATTACACCTGCCAACTTAGGAAAGCTAAGTGAAGGCTTTAAGAAGCTAGGAAGCACAGTAGAAAAAATGGGAGAAATTAGTGATGTTGTAAAATCAACTGGTGATTTTACTGCTAATTCAAAAGCAGCAGCAACTGCATTAGGTTCAGTAGCTACCGCAGTAAATGGCGCTGTTCATTCACTTTCTGGTTTTGAAGCAGCTGCTGAAACCAATAAGCAGTTTCATATGCAAGTACAAGGACTTACTAAAAATTTATCGTCTTTAAATACTATTTACGAATTAGAATTACAAGAGAGCAATAATCACCTTAAGGCATTAAATCAGTTTTACGGAAAATTAGCTGCAGCTTCAGAAGCAATGAATAGCACTGCTGATGACGCTAACAGAGCTAAGGAACAAATTGCAGCATTAGCAAATAACCTGAGTAAATTAAATCAGGTATATGGTAATATGTTAACTGCAATGCAAGGAAGATAATAATCCCTCTGAACTGAATTGATCACCTTATATAGATAAACAAAAGATCTTATGTCATTACCCAAGGAACCGCGGCAGAAAATGATTAACATGATGTATCTCGTGTTAACAGCTTTGCTTGCATTGAACGTTTCTTCCGAAATATTGAATGCTTTTAAAACCGTAGACAAGAGCCTTATGACGGCGACTGGTGTAGCGGAAAAAAAGAATTCAGAAATATTTAAATCGTTCCAGAAAAAAATTGAAGATCCAACCACCAGAGAAAAAGCGGAAATGTGGTTACCTAAGGCACAAAAAGCAAAGGCACTTTCCGACGAAGTATATAATTATATAGAAGCACTTAAAGCAGAATTAAAAAAAGAAGCGGGC
>JBMLPQ010000315.1:0-7581 GCA_049242025.1 Sediminibacterium sp. | reverse complement strand
ATTTTCGGTGGAATCAATTTATACATCACTGGTGTTACAATTCTTGACAATAATGTAGAACTGATTAGTCCCCCAATTAGCACTAATGCTAATGGAGAAATCTGAGGATTGGTATTGATGGCCAAAGGAATGAGCCCTCCAATTGCAGTCAGTGATGTTAAAACCACTGGCAAAAACCTGAGTTCACCAGCTTTTTCAATCGCAACATTTAGCGACTCTCCTTCTAATCTCAATTGATTGGTAAAGTCTACTAATAGAATTGAATTCTTCACTTCAATACCTGCCAATCCAATAAATCCTATGATGGCAATAAACGACATCGGATTGCCAGTTAACCATAGCATGGTCACACCCCCAATTACACCTAGAGGAATAACTGATAATACAATTAAAATGCCTTTAAATGTTTTGAACTGAAGAATCAACACAGCTATAAACAAGAAAACAGTTAACAAAATAATGGTCACAAAGCCACCGCCAAATGCATCTCCTTCCGATTCTGCTTCACCTGCTAGTTTATAGTAATATCCTTTGGGTAATGTCAATTGATTTAATTCGGGCACCACTGCTTTTAACACATCATTGGCCAATACAGACTTCTTAGTGGAAGCAGTGATTTTAACGAATCTGTTTTTATTAAAATGATTGATGCTGGTTGGAGAGGTTTCAAAATCTATACTAGCAATTTGACTTAGCGAAATGGCTACACCTAATGCATTGTTTACAAAAATATTGTCTAAGGACTGCAACGTAGCTATTTTATCCTTTGGTGTATTAATGACAATAGCATAATCATCGCCAAGCTCATTGGTATAGGTTCCCATATTTAAACCGGCAACAGATAATCGAATGGTTCTGTCTATATCTGCTGTTAATACACCCAATGTTCTGGCTTTATTGCGGTTAATATTAACCTTGATATCTGTTTTTAAAGTATTGAGCTCGTTGTTGACATAAATGGTACCTGGATGTTGACTTAAAATATGCTCTACCTTAAAAGACAGTTGTCTTAGCGTATCAAGATTGTCGCCAAATATTCTAATGGAGATTGGTGCTTCAATAGGGGGCCCTTGTTCAAAATCATTGACTTCAATTTGCGCATAAGGAAATTGTGCAAATTTTTCTCTTAGTTGATTGATGATTACCTTCTTATTCAAAGGTTCGGTATCTTCTGCGAGTTGTACAAAGATTTGTGCAAAGTCTAATTTCTCCTCTTTTTGAGGCACATTGTAATAAATCTGCGGATTACCTTTCCCAACATTGGTAGTAAAATAGGCAATTTCAGGAACAGTCTTGATGCTGTCTTCTACCATTTTAGCTATCCGATTACCCCCTTGTATACTTGTTTGCAAAGGCATTTTAATATTGATTAAAAAAATGGGCTTTTCAGAACTAGGGAATAGTTTAAAACCAATTAATGGAAACAACACCAATGAACCGCCAAATAAACCAAATGCTATACATAACGTCAAGATCGGTTTTTGCAAAGCCCGCTTAATCAGTTTAGCATAAGTTGCTCCAATGGCTTTCTTCAGTGCTCTTAAAAAAATATTTCCTTCAGGATGATGGTGCTCTTTTAAAAAACGACTTGCCAAAAAAGGCACAACCGTAAGCGATACCAACATCGATGCAATAACACTTGTAATAACTGCCAAGGGTAATCCTCTTACAAACTCACCCGGTCCTCCTGGCAAAAAGATTAATGGCAAAAAAGAAATGACTAATGTAGCTGTACAACCTATGACAGCCAGTGTGATTTGCTTAGTGGCTTTGATGGCAGCGTCTTTTTTAGAGTAGCCCTCTCTTAACCATCGTTCAATATTTTCTACCACAACAATGCTGTCATCAACCAATAATCCTAAGGACACAACTAAGCCTACAATACTTAGTTGATTCAATGAAATGCCAAATGCGTTTAATCCAACCAAACCCAAAGCCAATGATAAAGGAATGGCAATCATTACCACTAAAGATGCTCTGGTTCCCAAAGGTGCCAATGTAATCAGCACTAAAAAAATGGCAATCAAAAAATCAATCCCTAAGCCCGATAAGCGTTTGGCAACATTGTCAGCTTGATCGGCATGCTTAATCATTTTAATATTCGATGGTAAGGTTTTTTCATATTCAGCAATCACTGGCAAATACTTAGCCTGTGTTTGACTAATATTACTACCCACTTTTTGAGCTGCATTCACCAAAACAGCTCTGTACCCATTCAGTCTGGTGATATGCTTTTCAGCTTCATGCCTAAAACTAATAGTAGCAACATCTTTAAGTAACACAATCTTGCCATTCGCATTGTATACAACCGTTTGGGCTATGTCTTCCAAACTAGAAAACTTACCGCTGGTTTTAACATTAAACGTTTTATTTCCGGCAGTAACACTGCCCCCAGGAATATTAATTGCTTCGCTTTGAATGCTGCCCAGCAACACATTTAATGGAATTTTTAATGCGGCTAATTTATCGAGCTGTAAATCTATCCGGACCATTTCATCTGGTACGCCAGAGATTTTGACTTTCTTTAAATCAACTACTTTCTCTAATTGATCCTTTAAATTGTCGGCTTGTTTTTTTAATTGTGCATAAGAGGCATTTTCACTGATTAAAGCAATCTGTAAAATATTCACATCACTGGGATCTACTTTACGAATATCAATACTCAAAATATCTTTGGGTAAATTCGTTCGCAATGCATTGACTTCTCTTACCACTTCTTGGTATTTGTTGTCTACATTCACCCCATATTTAAATTCTACTTTTATTACTGCTAATCCATCTTCAATGGCAGTAACAATGCGATCAATATTTTCCAACTCATACAACCGATTTTCAATTGGCTTGGCCACCAACTCCTCCATATCTTGCGGACTGGTGCCAGGATAAACAATCACAATTGGATAAGTAGGCGGATTGATTTGTGGGTCTTCTGCCCTTGGCATGGTTAACATGGTCACCAATCCAACAACAGCCACCATTACAAAAACAACCAAAGTAAACTGATAGTTTTTAACAGAAAAATTAGTTAAGCTCATGATGGTATTTATTGAATGATGGCAATATTGGATTGTTCATTTAAAAATGCAGTATTGGTTAATACAATTGCATTGACTTTTTGTAAACCTGACTTTACAAGGACAAAATCATTGTTGAAACTGGCAATTTCAATGGCCTGCTTCTTGACGCGTCCATTGGGTAATGGTACAAATACATAAGCCGTCTGACCATCGGCTTCAACCAAAGCATCATATGGAATTGATTGATAGGTTTGCACACTTTTGGTGATAATGCTGGCTTTTCCAAACATCCCTAATGCTAAACGAGTTGTTCCTGCTTTAAGCTTTATATCTATTAAAAAAGAACCTGATACTTGATCTGCTGCCAACAATTTTCGAAATACAGTTCCTTGAAATTGTTGATTAGGATACGCGTCTAGAATGATTTGCGCTTTATCCCCTTCAGCAACCTTGGCCCAATCCTTATCGGAAAGTCCTAACTTAATCACCCAAGATTGTGGCTGGTTATCAGACACCGCAACAATGGGCATTCCACTGGCTACAATCTCTCCTTCATTGGCTAATTTTTTAATCACAAATCCATCATTGCTAGCATAAATTTTAGTGTAGTCTTTATTAAAAGCTATGCCCTCTAATTGCTTCTGCGCGATGGCATATGCGGTTTGAGTATTTTGCAATTGTTCCAAAGTGGCCACACTGTCTTTATACAAATTGGTGACCCTTTTTAAGTCTCTACCTGCTTTGTCTAACCCTAATTTAGCCTGTGCATACCCAGCATCAATTTCATCTAACTTTAGCGTAGCCAATAATTGTCCTTTTTTAAAATAAGCGCCTTCGTTGACGAAAATTTTATTGACAACCCCGCCAATTTTGAAAGCATATTTAATATCATTTTCAGAGCTAAGGATGCCTGTAGCTTCAACGCTAACGCCTTTTTGCTGGGTATTGATCAAAAAGGTTTTTACAGCGATGGTTTCCCCAGCATTATTGATCATGGGTTTTTTTTGAGTTGATGTTTTACAAGCCAAAAAGCTTGCAGCAAACAATATTTTTGCAGTGGTGGTTAAAACTGACATAAGTATAATTAGTTTAGGTTAAATGATGCAGTTGCTCTTTCTATTTCAGCAAACTTTATATGGGTATTATACAAAGTGATGCTAGACTGTATTTTGGTTTGAATTAGCTGATTTTGGGCATCCAATAATTCAATGTATAATGCTTGCCCTTCTTTATACAACTTCATCATATCCGTTGCATAAGTTTGTGCAGTTTTTAAAGAAGCATTTGCCGCTGTATAGTTTGCAATCGCAGCATAGTAGTCGTTCAATGCGGTACTTAACTTCAATTCCAGTTGCTGCAAAATATTGTCGGTCTGGGCTTTAAGAATGTTGTTATCTAATATTGTTTGCTTGACCTTAATCGTATTCTTGCCAGAAGTAAACAAATTCCATTGTAAGGAAATACCCATAAAATAATATCGAGATTGGTCGTTGAATTTCCAATCAAAACTTTGAGAACCAAGATCTACAAACCCCGATATTTTTGGCGTTACTACAGATTTAGCCAAGCCACTTAATTCATGGTTAATCTTATCTGCTACTTTTAGTTTTAGCCATTCTTCGCGTTGCGTAACGGCCAATGCATTGTTAGCCATTAATACAGGCATGCTGAATTGATGATCAACTTTAATTGAATCAGTTAAAGGTCTATTCAATAGAAAATTAAAAAATGCTCTTGCTGAAGCAGACTGTTTCTCTGCTTGTTGTTTGGAAGCCTCATATTTCACCACTTCATTATTCGCCCTCAGCAATACAGTTCGGTTCACTTTATCGTTCTCAAATAAAGCTGTATTGACTCTTTTGCTTTCATTCACTAAGGTCAATGCAGATTGATAAATTTGAATGGCTTCTAAAGATTGTAAATATTGCAAATAGGCTAGTTTGATTTCTTTCACCAGTTCGCGTTTGTACAATTGAACTTCTAATGCTTGCAAACTCACTTGCTCTTGTTTAATGCGTTTGTTATAGGCCAATTCAGCATTTAGAATAGGCATACTGGTTCTTATTTTAGCATCGTAAAAATTATTAGGATTTAATAAAATACGTTGGTTGTTAATGGTAGGAAATTGATTGCTGCTGGTAAGTTGATTCAACGTACTGTAAACGGGATTCAAAATATCACCTAGCGGGAAGTCTACTGTTCTACCACCACCTGCTAAAAAATAATCTGTTTGAAATTGAATGGTAGGACCATACAAAGACTTGGCTTCTTGAAGCGCTAACAAAGATTTCTCATAATTAAACTGTTGCTGCCGAATGCTTTGGTTGTTCAGCAACGCTTCTTGAATGTATTGGTCTAAAGGGGACTGACCAATACCATTCAACATCAACAATAAGAGTGGCATGAATAGCCTGAATTTAATACTCATTGAATTGTGTTTTATAATTGAACAATGTTCATATTGTAACCAAAAAAATTTTATTCTTTATCTAATAACAATAAGACTTCGTCATAACCTCGCATCAACATGGTTTCAGGATTGGCCAAACTAACCCCTTGGATTCGTTGACTGATATGCAATGAAGCCATTCCATGCACCATACTCCAAATAGCAAATGACAAGGGTTCTAATTCATGTCCTTTAAAATGTCCTTTTTCAATGCATTGCGCAACTGTTGATTTCAATAATTCAAAAGTATTCTTCCCCTCATTCCATTCATGCTGGTGTACAGAACATAAGAAATCCATTGGGGCTTTCATACTAAACATCAGATCATACATATCAGGGTTCTCTAGCGCAAATTTTAGATAGGTCCTACCCAGGGCCTTCAGTCTTTCCATTGGGTCAGACACGTTAAATAATACCCGCATTTCTCCTCCCAAAGCGCTAAATCCTTGCGAATGTAAATCGTGAAGAATACAGTTTTTATCTTTGTAGTACACATAAACGGTACCTACACTGTATTCAATCTCTTGGGCAATATTCCGAATCGTCGTCTGCTCAATCCCCTTTGTAAGAAAGAGTTTCTTTGCAGCGCCCAATATCATTGACTTGAGCTCCTCTTTTTCTTTTGCTTTACGTTCTGAAATACCCATTAGATTACATTACAGAGCAAATATAAATGAACAATGTTCAATTTTCCAAAAAAATCTTACAATCCAATCATTGTCAATCGGCGAGACTCATCAAGTCTCGCTCTGTCATCATTTGATGATGCAGCACATGATATATGGTGAAATACATCATTTCTCGTATTGTTAACTTTCCGAGTAATGGATGAGGCAAAATATACTTATCCAGCTCTTCTTCTGTAAACTTATTCAGCTTTTCACTTAGCCATTTTATTTCATTACTGATGGATTGTACAAGGGCTGGTTTTTGATCATAACTGACCAACCTAGGAACAAATCTTGATGTTGCCCTTCCACCTTGCTGCAATTTTAAATGGTATTTTTCAATCAATGTGTCGTAGGTTTTACTTTCACGATTGGCTTTACCCCAAATAATCAATAAAACAATCTTTGGAACAGTTAATATTTGTCTTAAGGGTTTAATGCTAAGCAAAATATGCTCTAGCTGTTGCCCAGGTGTCCATTTACCATGATTGCTTTGTACAAATATTTCACTTGGTAAGGATTGGATGTAGTTGATAAATACTTGATGATTGTCCATCAACGTATCCTTGAGTACTTGTTTTTGCATAAGGGTATTTTTAATCTTACTTAATGAGTGTAAGGTTTTCAAGATGCTTGGTTACAAATAAAGGTCATTCTTTTTAGGAAAAAATCCTATGAGGATATTTGAACTTTGCGTTGTATATTGAAAAAGCTGCAATATGATAATTTACATGTTTTTACTAAGGCTTTTAAACAATAAGATTAAGTACAATGTACTATTGATGGCAATTGGAATCATGTGTATTTCCAAAGCCAATGCCTGGGTTTATCCTGAACACAGACGCATCAGTATCTTAGCAATCCAACAGTTAAGCCCATCACAACAACAATTGCTTCAGCAAATTTGGCAAGAAATCAGAAAAGGAAACGAAGCCAGACTAAGCGAACAAGTCTTTAATCTTGTTCAAACAAAACCTGTCACACAGATTGATTTTGCAGCTTGGCCAGCCATAGCCGGGGACCACAGTTGTTCTCCTGCAAATATGCTTGAAACCATCTTAACATCCAATTGGATATTGAAAGTAGCCACGATTGGTGATGCATTAGAGCAAGGATTTACCAATGTAAAAAATAATGCACAACTCATCAATACGCTTAGAAAATCGGATATGCAATTGATGCGTGCAGATAACGCCTATGTAACCCGCGCAGGTGCGAATAGTGTGCATTTTTTATTGCCACGCCAATCCGTTACAATAACAAGTCAAAACTATTTACAAGATTGTATTGCCTCTGGAGCGCCCTTAAATGCGATGGGGGCTTATGCTTATTATCATCAACAAGCATTGCTAAAAGCGCGACTATACGCATCACTTCCAAAAGATCATGACAACAAATCTGCTTTATTAATGGGCGCCATGGCAGATGAAGCATTTGCCATTCATTT
>JBMLPQ010000314.1:0-38874 GCA_049242025.1 Sediminibacterium sp. | reverse complement strand
CTTGCTCTTTTGGAGAAGGTTCAATGGTTAAAATGGTACAATGGTTTTCTGCACCAGTGATGTCTACAGAAATACCACCGTTATTACTTTGATCAATTTTAGCAGAATCATTGGTAGTAAGGTCACCTGAAATTTGTTCCCATGCTGCTCCTTTATTGGTGCTCTTATTTACAAATTGGCTGCCATAATAAATAGTGGCTTTATCAAATGGATCTTGTGCAATTGCTGCATTCCAGTTAAAACGTTGCTTTACACTTTTACTAGGACGTGGTGGACGAATACTCCATTGTTCACCCGTTGCAATATTATATCTTGAAACACTTCCGCCTTGGCTCATGGTATACACCCAATTTGGATCTTCCGCATCAGGCATCACATCAAATCCATCTCCACCGCTCACACCTTGCCAAAATGCATTTCTGATTCCGCTTCTTCTCCAAACATACGCAGGACCATGCCAGCTACCATTGTCTTGTAAACCTCCCATTACATTGTAAGGAATTTGGTTGTCTACATTTACATGATAGTATTGACCCAAAGGAAGCTTCTCATCAAACTGCCAGGTCTTACCACGATCGCGTGTAATTCCAATACCACCATCGTTTCCATCAATAATAAAATTGGCATCATAAGGATGAATCCACCATGCATGGTGATCTGGATGTATACCACTGTATGGAATCACCGGCTTCCAGGTTTTACCTGCATCATCACTTACATTGATTACTTGATTGATATTGTAAATTCTATTTTCATTTTTAGTATCAACAGCTATGTCCTGAAAATAAAATGCACGATTCGTTACTACAGATGGATCACTATTTACCAACTCCCATTTAAAACCACCATCATCAGATTTATATAAACCATTCTTAGTGGCTTCAACCAACGCATATACACGGTTCGGATCGGTACGAGCAATGCTGATTCCGATACGGCCATAATCCCCCTCGGGCAAACCATGCTCTTTACCCAATTTGGTAAAGGATTTACCACCATCCATGGTTACATAAAAACCACTACCGGATCCACCACCTTTCAAACTCCATGGGGTTCTTTTGTGCTCGTACATATTCACGAACAACTTATTGGGATTGGCTGGATCCATCACCATATCACCCACCCCGCTGTTTTGATTGGTATACAAAATTTGTTTCCAAGTTTCGCCACCATCAGTGGTTTTATACACACCTCTTTCAGGATGATCTGCAAATGGATTACCCATTGCTCCTACATATACTACTTCAGGATTGGTTGGATCAATAATGATACGATGAATATTGCGCGTCTTTTCTAAACCCATGCGCTTCCATGTTTTTCCTCCATCTAAACTTTTATAAATGCCTTCTCCTAAACTGATAGAGTTACGTGGATTTCCTTCTCCTGTTCCAGCCCAAACCACGCTGGGATTAGATTGTACCAATGCAATGGCTCCAATGTTTTGAATGGGTTGATCATCAAAAATGGGTGTCCAAGAAGCTCCCCCATTTTCAGTTTTCCAAACACCACCACTGGCAGTACCTAAAAAGATAATATTGGGATTGGTCCATACTGCATCAATTGCAGTTACACGACCACTCATTCCTGCAGGCCCAATATTACGGGGCTTCATGCTTTTAAAATGCTTGGATAAATCTACCTGTTGTGCATACACACTACAAACAGCGGTAATACCAACAAAGGCCAAGAGTAATTTTCTCATATTCAAGTTTAGTTTTAAGAACGGGTAATTTCTGAAATAAAGCAGCAATTGCCAAAAACTAAGGATGAGTGGCTTATATTTATCGGTAGAAACAAAGCCATTGAAAAACAATTTATCAGTACCTCAAAGTAGCTTTAAAATAGGCTTATACGCTGCAATTGTAGCGTTTTTGACTTATACCATGATTTTTGGATTTCGCAAATCCTTTACGGTATGCACTTTCGACGGAATGGCCTATTGGGGCTTGGGGTATAAAACGCTTTTAGTATTAAGCCAAATGATGGGATATCTAATGGCGAAATTTTATGGTATCAAATTTATTTCTGAATTAAAAAGATTGGGGCGAGATAAAATTGTAATGGTCTTGGTAGGCATTGCTTGGTTGGCTTGGTTGTTATTTGCCCTTGTGCCTGCTCCTTATAATATTGTATTTCTCTTCATTAATGGTTTTCCGTTGGGCATGTTATGGGGCGTTATTTTCTCTTATATAGAGGGAAGGAAAACGACTGATTTTATAGGCGCAGCACTGGCTGTAAGCTTTATCTTTTCATCGGGTTTTGTGAAGTCGGTAGGCGGTTGGCTCATCATGCAATTTAATATGAGTGAATTCTGGGTGCCTTTTGCAACCGGGTTGGTATTTGCTTTGCCCTTGTTGTTATTTATTTATCTGATGGAGCGAATTCCGCCGCCCACACAAGAAGACATTGAATTACGCATGAACCGAACGGCCATGAATGCCGATGATCGTAAAAAATTCATTCAGCATTTTTTACCGGGTATTATTGCAGCTGTTTTAATTTATGCGTTCGCTACCATCTTTAGAGATATACGAGATAATTTTAGTGCTGATATGTGGAAGGAAATGGGTTACTTAAATCAACCTGCAATATTTTCTAAAACAGAAACGCCAATTACCTTAATTATTTTGGTATTGATTGGAAGTATGGTATTGATTAAAAATAGTTTCAAAGCATTTATGCTAGCACATATATTTATTGGATTAGGCTTTGTGGTAGCGGGTTTGAGCACTTGGTTGTTTAGTAATGGATCTATTGCACCCATTTGGTGGATGACCCTAGTTGGACTTGGATTATACATGGTATACATTCCATTTAACTCCGTTTTTTTTGAGCGTATGATTGCTGCATTCCGATTCACGGGCAATGCAGGTTTTTTAATTTATGTGGCAGACTCTTTTGGTTATTTGGGAAGTGTGAGTGTTTTATTGAGCAAAGAAATTTTTAAAGTGCAATTAAACTGGGTTCATTTTTTCTCGAATAGTGTGATGTTATTATCAGTTGCAGGGGTAATCATTACCAGTTACTCGATGTATTATTTTTACCATAAGCAAAAAGCAGTTTAGCATACTATAAAAAAATGGGGCCGGATAAATCCGGCCCCTTCATTCTCAGTCTCACTATCCCTTCTTCTCGTTATATTTTTTTTCTGCTTCAGCAGCTTTTTCAAAATCTAATACCACTCCATTTATGCAAAATCGCAAACCCGTTGGAGGGGGGCCATCTTCAAAAACATGACCAAGGTGAGATTTACAACGACCGCATTGAACTTCGGTTCGCTGCATGCCGTGTGAATTATCTGGCAAATAAATAATGGCTCCCTTTGTTAGTGGCTCATAAAAACTAGGCCAACCACATCCACTATCAAATTTGGTATCACTTTTAAAAAGTCCATTTCCACAAACGGCACAGTAGTAAGTACCAACTTCTTTAAAATTTTCGAACTTACTGGTCCATGGACGCTCAGTACCTTTTTCTCTGGCTATATAATATACTTCAGGAGAAAGTATTTTCTTCCATTCACTGTCTTTTACAGTTAACTTTCCTTTTTCTCCTTTTGCAAAATAGGGGTTGTCTTTTTTGCTCATGCTATCTTTAACAAGCATCTTGCTTGAATTGTTCTGTGCTTGGCAACTAACAAATCCAACAACAGCTAATATCAATAAAGTAGTCCATTTCATATTTGGGAAAGTTTAATAACTCTAATCTACCTATATAAGACAGTTAAAGTTTGTACTTGTTTAGCTATAAGGTTAAAAAAAAGCCTAAAACCCACTTTTTTGAGGTATTACACTGATTTGTTAAAGGATTTTTAACAAGCCCTTTGTATATTTGTAATTCAAGCAAGCATCGAACCTACATGTTTAATATTATTTTATTCGGCCCTCCCGGAAGTGGAAAAGGAACGCAGAGTGAGAAACTAATTGAAAAATATGGTTTAAAGCATTTGTCTACCGGAGATTTACTTCGTAGCGAAATTGCCCGCGAAACCCCACTTGGTCTAGAAGCAAAGAACTTGATGGACAAGGGTCAGCTCGTTCCTGACGAAGTAGTGATAGGGATGATTTCTTCTGCTTTAGAAGCTAATCCAGACGCAAAAGGCTTCTTATTCGACGGATTCCCTAGAACAACCGCTCAGAGTGAAGCATTAGACAAGTTATTAAAGCTAAAACAAACTGAAATAGGTGTTTTATTAGCTATGGAGGTTTCAGAGGAAGAATTGGTAAAACGTTTATTAAACCGCGGACTTACTAGTGGAAGAAGTGATGATACCAATGAAACAGTAATCAGAGCCCGTATTGTAGAATACAAACAAAAGACAACTGTTGTGGCTAACTACTACGAACAATTTGATAAAGTGGTGACTATCAAGGGAGAAGGAACTGTTGAAGAAATTTTTTCAGATCTTTGCAGCGAAATTGATAAAAGACTGTCTTAACAATAAGAACTGTTAAAGTTTATTTGACCAATAACCAACTGCTATACCCGTCCCGATAATCTCGGGACGGGTTTTTTTATCTCCAACAAATAAAGCTATCAATCGTTAGCTTTGCAGCGAAAACGAAGCAGAACCATATGTATACAGTAGAAAACTATTTAATGGGCCAATGGGTAAAAGGCGAAGGAGACGGGCAATTACTCTATAATGCCGTAACTGGAGACCCAATTGCAAACGCTACCTCTAAAGGATTAGACTTTGGGGCTGCTCTTCATTATGCGCGCAGTAAAGGTAATCCTGCCTTAAGAAAAATGAGTTTTCACGAAAGGGGATTGATGTTAAGAGCATTGGCCATTTATTTAAGAGAACATTTAGAGGAATTATATACCATTAGTTATCAAACAGGTGCTACTAAAGCTGATAGTTGGGTTGATATTGAGGGTGGAATAGGTAATTTATTTTCTTATGCTTCTTTAAGAAGAAAATTACCAGACACGCCCTATTGCTTAGATGGAGAACACCATCCATTAGGCAAAGCCAATACTTTTATGGGGCATCATTTATTAATTCCTAAAGAGGGAGTGGCCATACATATTAATGCATTTAACTTCCCCGTATGGGGCATGTTAGAAAAAATAGCTGTGAATTTATTAGCAGGTGTGCCTGCTATTGTAAAACCAGCTACAGTTACTTCGTACCTAACAGAAGCTGTTGTTAAACGAATCATCGCATCGGGTATTTTGCCAGATGGTGCACTGCAATTGATTTGTGGCAGTGCCGGCGATTTATTGGACCATGTTCAATCGCAAGATGTAGTAACATTTACTGGTTCGGCAACAACTGGTCTGCTATTAAAATCGGGCAAGAAAATATTAGCAGAAAATGTGCCTTTTACGATGGAAGCAGATTCATTGAACTGTATTGTTTTGGGTGAAGACGTTACACCAGAAATGCCAGAGTGGGATATTTTCATTAAAGAAGTTAGAAGAGAAATCACTACCAAATCAGGGCAACGTTGTACTGCTGTTAGAAGAATTTTTGTGCCTGAAAATAAAATTGAAGCAGTTCAAAAAGCATTGAGTAGTGCACTTGCTCAAAATGTAATTGGGAATCCATTGAATCCAAAAGTAAGAATGGGTTCATTGGCAGGAGAATCGCAGCGAAATGAAGTGAAAGCACAGGTTAAAAAATTATTGGAAACCTCAAGTATTTTATACGGTTCATTAGACTCAGTGGAAGTATTAGATGCAGACCCTATTAAAGGTGCATTTGTAAGTCCATTATTATTATTGAATGAAAACCCATTTGGCAATTCAAGTGTTCACGAAGTAGAAGCATTTGGGCCGGTAGCTACATTAATGCCTTATAAGCATACCGAAGAAGCCATTTCATTGGCCAAATTAGGGAAGGGCTCATTGGTGAGCAGTATTGTTACCGCTGACACAAAAATTGCTACAGATTATGTAATTGGAGCAGGCAATTATCATGGAAGAATTTTGGTGTTGAATGAGCAATGTGCTAAAGAAAGTACAGGCCATGGTTCACCATTGCCTCTATTAGTACATGGAGGTCCTGGAAGAGCCGGAGGTGGTGAGGAAATGGGCGGATTAAGGGGTGTTAAACATTATATGCAGCGAGTAGCAGTGCAGGGTTCACCAGATATGATAACTGCAATCAGCAAAGTTTATCAGCCGGGTGCAACAGGAAATACTGATACCATCCATCCTTTCAAAAAATATTTTGAAGACTTAGTAATCGGCGATCAATTAATCACCGAGAAAAGATTAATTACTGCTGAAGACATTAATGCCTTTGCCGATTTAAGTGGTGATCATTTTTATGCGCATTTAGAAAATACTGATTTTAATGGCACAATGTTCGAGAAGCAAGTAGCACATGGTTATTTAATTATGAGTATGGCTGCAGGTTTATTTGTTGATAGCTATGAAAAAAATCCAGTATTATTAAACTATGGTATTGATGAATTGCGATTTACTAAACCAGTTTATCCAGGAAGTGAAATGCATATTCGTTTTACCTGCAAAGAAAAAATTAGGCAAGAGAAAAAAGAGCCAACCGATATAGACAAAGGAATTGTGAAATGGTTGGTAGAAATGATTGATGAAACAAATGAATTAACCGGAATAGCAACCATCTTAACCATGGTGGCAAAAAAACCAAACGAATAAAATCACTTGTATGATAGAGCATATTAAAGAAGGATTTGTAAAAGTTGATCGCGAACATGGTATTACAACCATTGAATTTTTTCATCCACAAAGCAATTCATTGCCAGGGAAAATATTAGATACCCTAGCAAAAGATATTTACAGCGAAGGGCTTAATCCAGAAACTAAAGTGATTGTATTGCGCTCATTTGGTGATAAAGTATTTTGTTCAGGTGCATCTTTTGATGAGCTTTCTGTAATTAATTCTGAAGAAGCAGGATTGAAATTTTTCAGTGGCTTCGCCAATGTAATTAATGCCATGCGTACTTGCGGAAAAATCATCATTGCAAGAATTCAGGGTAAATGTATTGGGGGTGGAGTAGGGCTGGCTGCTGCTGCGGATTATGCCATTGCATGCGAAGGCGCTGATGTTAAATTAAGTGAACTAGCAGTAGGTATAGGACCATTTGTTGTAGGACCAGCTGTAGAAAGAAAAATAGGCTTATCAGCTTTCTCTCAATTAACCATTGATGCAGTTACATTTAGACCTGCAGACTGGGCCAGAAGAAAAGGTCTATATGCAGAACTACATCCAGATGTAGATGGAATGGACGAATCGATCATTAGATTATCAACCACTCTATCGCACTCTAATCCAGATGCATTGCATGAATTAAAAACCATTTTTTGGAAAGGCACAGAACACTGGGATCAACTATTGAAAGAAAGGGCAGCAATTAGTGGAAGGCTTATTTTAAGCGAACACAGCAAAGCCTTTATTCAACGATTCAAACAAAAATTATCCTAGCGTAAATTACCGGCAGCCCAACTAATTCCATAAGCGGCTTTAAGGTATTTAGCACGTAATTGAATCAGTTTCTCTGCTGTTTCAATTACTTTATTTTCGCGGGTGTTCAGCAAGAACAAAGAGCTTTCCCCATTCTGAAATCGAAGACTTTCGGCCTTTAACAAGGCGGTAAAACCATTGTATGCTTGTTGTGCAGCAGCAATTTGTTCCTTTAACAAAACCGACTCCGCATAATAAGCCCGGATTTTATTGGCAGTACTCCATTGTTTTGCATTCAATTCATAGGTGGTTTCTGCAATTTTTAATTTAGCCTGTCGATATGCACCCTGCCCTTCTCTTAAGAAAATGGGGATTTTAAATTGCACACCCCATACATAATTATTTTGCAACAATGCTCCCCCAAAATCTTTGAAAACATTATACCCTTGGTTTAGCAAATTGGCTTTAAAATTAAGTGTGGGCAACATCGATTGAAATTTCAATTTTCTTTCCACTTCCAAGGCTTCCAATTCAAAATTTAAACTTCGCAATGAAGGGTTGTCTACATTCGCTCGATTGATGAGTTCATCAGGATTGTCTACAGCCATATACATTTGAAACTGAACTGTGTCTGGCACTAAATTGGCATTCAATAAATAAGCGCTGTCTTGTTCGTTCCAAAGAAAGTTAGCAAGTTCAAGTTGTGCACTGGTTAATCTAACTTTTGCATCCGCCTGCAACATTTGAAATTGTTGCACTTGAGTTAATGCTTCAATGGTATCTATCAAGGCTCTGTCACCATTATTGTAAGCTAGTTTTACCAAACGGAATCGATCTAGACTCACTTGCAAAAACTGACGGTAAATACTAAATAATTGATAAGATCCTGCCCATTGCCAATAAGCATTGTATGCTTCAAACAACAAGTCGTTCTGCATTTTTAGTCGATCTTGTTGGCTCTGCTGAGAAAATAAACTGGCTTGTTGCAAATTAGCCCTTCGCTGATCAATGAGCAACCCTTTGATCAAAGGCATTTCCAATCCCAAATAGCTACTCTGTCCTCTGGTAATGGAGTTATTCAAAAATAAACCACCATTGTTTTCAATACCTGCTTTTAAATCTAATCCACCCAACCTCGTTGGCACTTTAAATTCAGGATTAGTTCTAAAGTAGTAATTCTTACCATCAAAAGTTTTTCTATCTGCATCCACTTCTATGACCGGATCAAAGCCACCTCTAGCACTCAGCAAAGCTGCATTGGCTTTTTCTACTTTAATATTTGCTTGTTTGGCAATAGGATGAAAGGATCGAACTTGCTCAATAAATGCTTCAGGCGTCAAAACCTGCGCATTTAGTTGAACTACCCAACTACAGCCAATAAAAAACAATAATTTCTTCATGGCTATTTCCCTTTTTTATCTTTTAATTCATTGCCTTGCATTGGTTTATAATATTCAGGAGGGAACCCATTTATATTTCGCCATAATTCATACCCAATTGGTACATCTTTCAATAATGCAATGCCATTAGCACCTCCTCCCATCCTCAATTGCCTAGGCCATGGTTTTTCAGCCGGATCTTCAACAACCAATAACCTAAACTTACCATTACTGCTAACAGATGTTTCTACTGCCGCTACTCTTCCGCCAAATGTTCCATAAGAAGCAGCAGGCCAGCCAGTAAAAACGATGGCTGGAAATCCATCAAAAATGAACCTGATTTTTTGTCCTATAGCTAATAGAGGTAAATCCATTGGCTCTGCAAATAATTCAATTGCATATTTTATGTTGACAGGCACAATCTCAACAATCATATCACCCTCTTTAACCATTTCACCAATACCCGTTTTTCTAGCTTTAGTGATTTGTCCATCTTGTGGTGCAGTAATATAATAGAGCTTATTCCGAATATCATAGTTACTATATGAATTCTGCAATTTAGCTACATCAGCTTCTCCTGTTGCCATATTAGACAAAGAACCAAATTGCTCGCCTTGAGCCTTTGCTATTTTATCGGTATACTCTTGAATGGTTCCATTTTTTTCTATCCGAATGGCAGTTAATTCTTGTTTAGATTGTAGAAACTTATTTTCTGCACTGATTTTTTTAGCTGAAGCATTTTGAAAAGTAACTTTTCTTCTTTCGAAGTCTAACAAAGAAATAACTCCGCTATCCAACATATTTTTGGCAGCATCAATTTGTCTTTTGGCCACTGCTACTTCAATCAAGACAGCTCCTAAGTCTATACTATCACTAATTACCTTCAAGTTCTGTTGACGAAGTTTTACATCTAATTGATCTAGTTTTAAATCTCTCGCTTCTTCTAAAGCTTTAATTTGAGAAACTGCTGTAGCTGCTTTATTTCCATATCCTTCTACTGCAATTTGTTTTGCATCAATTTGTTTTTTAGTTCTATTGAGCAACTGAGGATCAAAATAGTCGGTTTTAACCTCCCCAATTTGCATGATAGTATCTCCTTTTTTTACAAAATCACCTTCTTTAACATACCATTTTACTACGCTACCTGCTAAAACAGTATTCAATTCTTGTGGACGATCTTCTTGACGTAATGCAGTAACAGCGCCTTTTGCACGTATATTTTGGGTCCATGGTAAAAACAATACTACAATCAATAGAATCAAAGATGCCCAAAGCCATTTCTTTACATTATTCGTATCCTGTATCCTATAAATATGTTGATAAGAGCGAATAGGGCTACCCTCAATAGCATCCTCTATTACCGTGCTGATAAATTTATTACTGTCCATGATTTTCATTTAAAAGTGGAGCAATAGTTGACCAATTACCAGATGCTTTTACAACTCCTTCTTCTAGGTAAACAATCTTGTTACAGCGAGCCGCGGTTTCAACATCATTGGTTGCAATGATAACTGTTACATTCTCTTCAGAAAATATATAGTCTTGAATATTATGCTTATACGTTTTCTCCAAGAAGTTAAGCGGCTCTTCTAATAATAAGAGTCTTTTCTTACCTAAAAGTGCCCTCAACAATAAAATGTCTTGTCGAATTTTACTATTCAATCGTTTTCCGGTTGGATCTAAAACGGTATCATATCCTTGTGGTAAACTCTGAACAAAAGAAGTTAAACCACACCTGTTTACTAAATCTGTTACTTCTTCATAACTAATTTCTTCACTACCCATGGTAATATTTTCCCAAATTGTTCCATGAAAAATATCCTGTTGACTCAGTAAAATACCTGTTTGAGATCTTACAGAGTTTAGGTTATAGTTACCCAATGGAATACCATCTAATAAAATGGAACCCGTAAAATTGTTAAATGCACCTGTAAGCAATCTTAAGATAGTAGACTTACCCGAACCAGATTCTCCCATTATGCAAATTTTATCACCTGGGTCTATATTTAAGCTCAATCCTTCTAAGGCTTTAGAGTTATTTCCGTAAGTAAATCCAACATTTTCAAATAATAATGACACACCTTTAGCTGTATCTGACAATATTACTGTTCCATGCTTTTCAATTTCGCTCTCGGTTATTTTACTTAATTTTTCAACAGAAGTAAGTAAATCATACACTTTGTCCATATTCAAAATCAACTTCTCTACAGAAGCGATAATGCTGATTATAACAATATCTGCAGCAATAAACTGACCAATATTAATTTGTTGATCAACTAATAGAATAGCCCCAACAATTAACATAGCGGCAGTAATGACTACTTTAAATAAAATAAGACTCCAGTATTGTGTAAGAAGCACTTTAAAATAACTGGTTCTTGCGTCTAGGTATTTCGTTACAATTCCATCTGTTTTACGAATATTTAATTTTGTTCCCCTAGAGTATTTAAATGATTTAATCACCCTTGCCATTTCTTCGAGCCATGATGCTGTGGCAAATTTCTGATCACTAGCTTCTATGCTAGCTTGAAATCCTGCTGGCAGGGTGTATCTCATGATCAGGTAAACAATTAAAGTAAGTACTGCCCCAAACCCAATGAAGACGGGATGATACATCGAAAGCAAAATCAATCCGAAAAAAATCTGGATAATAGCAGCTGGTACATCTAAGAGTAATTTTTCTACGGCTTTTTGTAAAGAAACGGTATCAAAAAAACGATTGACTAGTTCAGGTAAATAATAAGCATCTAACTTCTCAATATTCATTTTGGGAAGTCTATCTGCAAACTCAAGTGAATAACGAACAAATAATTTTTGTTGAATTTTTTCGGTCACTTGCAATTGTCTTACCTGCAAAAGCCCTAAAAGTAAAACCGCAGCTACCACTAAAACAATCAATATCACTATTGAAGTAGATAAAGAACCAGCCATTACAAAGCCAATAATTGTTTGAATGCCCAAAGGCATGGCTAAACTTAAAATTCCAGCTAGTATGGCAAATGCATAAATGGAGGAAACATCTTTTTTATCTAAACTGAGTAACTCCAAGATTTTACGGGCAGCACCCATTGGTGAAACAGCATTCTTATTTTTTTCCATCGCGGGCAAATATTACAAGTATTGTACCTAAACCAAGTTTAAGCCCAATAAGCTTTTGTGAAAGTAATCTTTTGAATATTCCTAATATCTATAAATTCATTAAAAATAGTTATTTTATAAGTCATCGAATTCATAAATCTCATCAATATGGGTGCCAGCACTCATCTCATAAATCGGTTTTACCAATCCATCTTGCAAGCCATATACCCAACCATGCAAGTCTGGCGCTTGCCGAACCCTCCATGATTTTTGGATAATGGAAGTTTTAGCAAGATTTAAAACCTGTTCTTGAACATTTAACTCTATCATTCGGTTCAATTGCACTTCTTCGTCTTTTATCGCGTCTATTTCTTCGCGATGAAACCGATGTACGTCTTTGATATTTCTAATCCACTTATTAATAATCCCAAAATTATGGTTGGTCATGGCTGCTTTAACACCCCCACATCCATAATGTCCGCAAACAATAATATGTTTCACTTTTAACACATGAACCGCATACTCTAATACGCTCAACAAATTAAGATCGGTATGGACCACCATATTGGCAATATTCCGATGTACAAATATTTCTCCTGGTTGTGTACCCGTAATCTCATTTGCGGGAACCCTACTATCACTGCATCCAATCCATAAAAAGTCGGGAGACTGTACATGTACGAGTCTATTAAAATAATCAGGGTCGTCTGCTAACTTTTCTTGAGCCCAAGCCTTATTTTCTAATAATAAACGTTCATATGAATTCATAAATAAAGATTATGGCTGTTTAAATAATAAATGGATTGGCTTATAATTCCCTTTTTTAATGGTCACCGATATGCCTCTAGAAGGTGCTATGCTAATAAAATCATTGATTTCTTCAATAATATCTTTATCAATAAAATCTGCCCTAGTTGCATCAATAATTACATTTGACTGATTAGGAAAAGATTCTAAATGCTTTTTAATAATCGGCTTATTTAAAAAAGAGACATCTTTTCTTAATCGGATTAAGAAATTATTATTGTCGTTTGCAACCAATATAGCCGATCTAAAATTACTCCTCACTAAATAAAATAAACTCACCAACATCCCAACAATAATACCAGTCAACATATCGGTTAATAAAATAGCTATTACGGTTGCAACAAAAGGCATAAACTGATCCCACCCTTTGGCATAAAATGATTTAATTTCCTTAAGGCTTACTAATTGAAAACCTGTAAACAATAAAACTGCTGCAAGTGCAGACAAGGGAATCTTACTTAAAATGGAAGGAATAAAAATCACACAGAATAACAATAATATGCCATTGAATATGGCAGATAATTTAGATTTTGCACCAGCATTCACATTTACTGAACTCCTGATAATTACTGAAGCCAAAGGTAACCCACCTATTAAACCAGAAAATATATTCCCTATTCCTTGTGCTTTAAGCTCTTGATTGGTAGGAGTAATTCTTTTTAAAGGATCTAATTTATCAACTGCTTCTACAGCCAAAAGGGTTTCTAAACTAGCTATAATAGCCAACGAAAAAGCAGTTACCCAAACAGTTGGATTCAGAATGAGATTAAAATTTGGGAAAGTGAAAAATGTAAAGAAATCTGGAAGATTTTTTGCCACTGGCAAATTGACTAAGTGAGATTCGGCAATCACAAAATCTGAACCAATAAGAGGCATAAAATAACTTAAAGTCAACGCTATTAAAACTGCCAATAATGGACCAGGTAATCTTGCTAAGAAATTATTTTTTTTCAATATTTTACTCTGCCAAATCAGTAAAGTAAAAAGACTAACCAATCCTACGATGAATGCTGGCGTATTTATTGATTCAAATGCATACAGTATCTCTGTAAAAGTATTGTGTTGATCATTTTGTAAGAACCCTTCATCGCCTTCAAAGTCTGCATCATAGCCTAAAAAATGAGGGACTTGCTTTAGTATCAATATCAATCCAATTGCAGTTACCATACCTTTAATAACAGCATTAGGCACATAATGCGCAATCACACCTGCTTTCAAATAACCAAAAATAACTTGTAAAATACCCGCCAAAACCACCGTCAATAAAAAAGCTTCAAATGATCCAAGCTTTCCTATACCTACAACTACAACTCCTGTAAGTGCAGCAGCTGGCCCAGAAATGCTAAGTTGTGATCCACTTAAAATGCCAACAACTATACCACCCACGATCCCTGCAATAATACCAGAAAACAAAGGTGCCCCTGAACCCAAGGCAATTCCTAGGCAAAGGGGCAACCCTATCAGCAATACAACAATGGAAACTAAAATATCTGATGCTGTATGCTGTAAATTTTTTTTCATTTTAAATATTTAATCCACCACAAGTGCTAATAACCTGACCGGTAATATACGAACTCATATCGCTTGCTAAGAATAAAGTAGTGTTAGCAATTTCTTCAGCTTTTCCAAATCTACCCAAAGGAATTTTTTGTAAAAATTGAGCTGCTCCCTCTCCATCTTTTAAATAATGAGTCATATCGGTTTCTACAAATCCTGGTGCAATTGCATTACAACGAATATTTCTTGATCCCAATTCTGCAGCAATCGATTTGGTAAAGCCGATTATGCCTGCTTTACTTGCAGCATAGCTACTTTGTCCAGCGTTTCCTCTAATCCCAATAATTGAACTCATGTTAATGATACTTCCTTGCTTGGCTTTCATCATTGGACGAATCACCTGCTTGGTCATATTATAAATACTCTTTAAATTAATATCGATTACTTCGTCCCATTGCTCTTCGGTCATTCGCAACAATAAATTGTCTTTTGAAATACCTGCATTATTAACACAAACATCAATGGCCCCAAACTCTTTCAAAGTATCGTTTACCAACAATTCACAATCTGCAAAAACACCTGCATTGCTTCTAACTGCTTTCACTTTTACTCCTAAAGCTTCTATCTGCGCAGCTAGTGCAGCAGCTTTTTCAGCGCTACTATCGCTTACATAAGTAAATACGATATTACTACCTTGTTCTGCTAATTTTAAAGCAATGGCTGCTCCAATTCCACGGGCTGCTCCAGTAACAATAGATACTTTTCCTTCTAATAATTTCATTTGATTCAATTAAAATATTCTACAAATAAAAACTTTTTATTTCATCTATAAATTTACGTTCATTACTTAGCCTGGGCACTTTGTGCTGTCCGCCAAGTTTACCTTTTTGTTTGAGCCAGTTATTAAAAGAACCAGCGCTCAATACATGTACTACAGGCAATGAGAGTGCAATGTCTTTGTGCCTTTTAGCTTCATAATCGCTATTTAAACTTTTTAAAGCTGTATCTAATTCAACTACAAACGCATCAATCGAATTTGGCTTTTGCTCAAATTCAATCAGCCATTCGTGTGCTCCTTGATTTTGTTCACCAAAATAAATAGGAGCCGCAGTATAATCTTTCACTAATAAGCCTGTTTTTTCACAAGCAATAGCAATTGCTTTATCGGTATTGTCTGCAATTAATTCTTCGCCAAAAGCATTAATATACTGTTTAAGCCTACCAGTCACTTTAAGTTTAAAAGGAAATTTGCTGATAAACTGCACAGTGTCTCCAACCAAATAGCGCCATAATCCACCGTTGGTGCTAATGACCAAAGCATAATTTTCTCCTACAACCACTTCCTTTAAACCAATTGTTTTTGGGTTGGGCTTGCCATATTCATGAACCGGCATGAATTCATAAAAAATACCGTTTTCAGTAAATAAAAGCATACCCTCTTCTTCAGGAGAAACTTGAGCAGCAAAGAAACCTTCACTAGCATTGTACATTTCTAAATAACTACAGCCTTCGCCTATGAGTTGCTGAAACTGCGATCGGTAAGGGGTGAACGAAACGCCTCCATGAATATAAAGTTCCAGATTCGGCCAAACCTCTTTCAGCGTTTGTTTGCCTGTAATTGCTAGAATTCTTTTGATTAAAATTAAAGTCCAAGTAGGAACACCAGAAATAGATGTAACATCTTCTTGAATAGTATGATGGGCCATTTTTTCAATCTTCTCTTCCCACTCATCCATCAAAGCAATAGAAAGTTCTGGGGTTCGTATCCAATTTGCCCAGATAGGCGTGTTTTGTAAAAGCACAGCACTTAAATCACCAAATTGAATGTCTTCATTGAGCTGACTAATTTGATGACTTCCCCCAATCACGAGACCCTTGCCAGTTAACAAATCACTCTCTGTTCTACTATTGTAGTACATGGTGAGCACATCTTTAGCACTCTGAAAATGGCAATCCTCTAAGCTTTCTTGGGTAATTGGAATAAACTTACTCTTATCGTTAGTAGTACCGCTACTTTTAGCAAACCAATTAATGGGCGTATTCCAAAGTACATTTTCTTCACCAGCCATTATACGATCTATGTACGGTTTTAAATCGTCGTATTCATGAATAGGAACAGACTCCTTAAATTTTCTGATATTAAAGAGTTGATTAAAGCCGTACTTTCTGCCAAACTCTGTGTATTGTCCATGCGTAATCAAATCTTGCAACACTTCACGTTGAGAAGCAATGGGGTCATTAACCCATTGTTCAATACGCCAATGCCTTATTCTGGCCAAACGAGATATTGCAGGGCTTAATAACTTCATAAATTATGTTCGCTATTTTCCTTTGCCATATCAATAATCCAATCTTTGCGTTTTAATTCAAAGTTGGTACCCAAATACAATCTGCGAACCTGCTCATCTTCTGCCAACTCTTCTGCAGTGCCATGCTTAAAGATTTTGCCTTCAATTAAAAGGTATGCTCTATCGCAAATAGAAAGGGTTTCATTCACATTATGATCGGTAATTAAAATACCAATGTTTTTATATTTTAATTTAGCAACTACCCCTTGAATATCTTCTACTGCAATAGGGTCAACACCTGCAAAAGGCTCATCTAATAAAATAAATTTTGGATCAACTGCTAGAGCACGGGCTATCTCCGTTCTTCTTCTTTCGCCACCACTTAAGCTATCGCCGTTATTTTTTCTAACATGATGTAAATTAAACTCGTCTAATAAAGACTCCATTTTGTGCTGTCTTTCGGCCTTGGTTAAGGTAGTCATTTCTAAAACAGCCATAATATTGTCTTCCACGGTTAACTTTCTAAAAACACTAGCTTCCTGAGGAAGATAACCAATACCCATTTGAGCTCTTTTGTACATAGGTAATTTGGTGATATCCTGATCGTTCAAAAAAACGCTACCCTCATCGGGCTTAATGAGCCCAACTACCATGTAAAAACTAGTGGTTTTACCTGCCCCATTGGGACCCAATAAACCCACAATTTCTCCTTGTTTAACGTTTACAGAAACATTATTTACAACGGTTCTACCCTTGTAACTTTTGTAGAGGTTATTGGTTTGTATAGTCAAGTTCACCGGTAACGCTTTGTACAAATGTAATATGTCGTTTGTATATTGCGACATGAAAGTTACTGAACATATTCAACAGGCCAAGGACACATTAATTTCATTTGAAGTTTTACCGCCATTAAAAGGGAAAACCATTCAACATGTTTTTGATCATTTGAACCCATTAATGGAGTTCAAACCTTCTTGGATAAATGTAACCTATCATAGAAGTGAAACGGCTTTCAAGAAAAAGGTAGATGGTACTTTTGAGAAAGTAGAAGTGCGCAAGCGCCCAGGTACCGTTGGGATCTGTGCCGCTATTATGAACCATTACCGCATAGACACGGTACCTCACTTTATTTGTGGAGGATTTAACAAAAGAGAAAGTGAAGACGCATTGATAGACCTCAATTTTTTAGGAATTGACAACGTATTAGTATTAAGAGGGGATGCTGCAAAAAACGAAGCCAGTTTTGAACCAGAAACAGATGGTCACAAATTTGCCATCGATTTACAAAAACAAGTAGTCAATTTAAACAGCGGTCTTTATTTAGACGAAGACATACAAAATGGAGGAAAAACCAATTTCTGTATTGGAACCGCTGGTTACCCCGAAAAACATTTTGAAGCACCTAATTTAGAAATTGACTTGCAACGATTGAAAGACAAAGTAGATGCAGGTGCAGATTATATTATGACTCAGATGTTTTTTGATAATCAGAAATTTTACGATTACGTAAAAGCATGTAGAGATATGGGAATTACTGTTCCTATCATACCAGGATTAAAACCGATTACTAATAAAAAACAGTTATCTGTTTTACCTAGAATATTTCATGTAGACATTCCAACCGATTTATCCAATGCTATTTCAAAATGCAAAACAGATGCAGATTGTGAGCAAGTAGGAACTGAATGGTTAATACAACAAAGCAAAGAGCTCAAAGCCTTTGGTGTACCCGTTTTACACTATTATACCCTAGGAAAACCTAAGGTAATTTGGAATGTGGTAAATGCAGTTTATTAAAATTGAAATAATCCGATTTATTGATAATTGATTAGCGATTTATTGATAGAGGTGCCGCTGAAATTTTGATAATTTTGGCGAAATCAATTTACGCTTATGCTTCAGTTACTCAATAGCATATCAAAAGCCAATAGTGCATTACTTTCAGAAGGTGATATAGATAAAGCAATTAATGATGTACTAGCTATTCTTGGCTATGCTACACAAGTAGATAGAGTATATGTTTTTACCAATAAAAAAATCGAAGACGATATAAGATTATTTTATACGCATGAGTGGTGTAGAAAAGGCATTGATGTACAAATAGGCAACCCAGAACTTAGTAACCTTTCATATGATTTATTTCCAACCTTATACGATACGCTATCACAAGACAAGTATACCTATGGATTAGTTGAAGAAATACCGAATCACTTTTTTCAAGAAATAATGGAATCGCAGGGTATCTTAACCTATTTATTCGCTCCCATTTTTTGCGACGGTGAATACTGGGGCTGGATGGGATACGATAATTGCACAACCAGAGATAAATGGGAGCCCGAAGTAGTGCAAGCGTTGTACTCAGTAGCAAGAAATATTGGAATCAGATTATCTAGAGAAAAAGCAACCCTAGAGCAAAATAAGCTACTAGATAGATTTGAAATGACCATTAAAGCATCGCAACAAGGCATGTGGGAATGGGATATCCTGAACAATAAATTAAACTACTCACCAATTTTCATGGAAATGTTAGGCTATGAGCCGAATGAATTTGAACATACCTATGAGAATTGGAGAAAAAGGGTACACCCAGATGATCTAGAACATACCGAAAAAATTTTAGAAGCGTATTTTACAAACGCAACAGAGACCTATCAAAATGAATTCAGGATTCAACATAAAGCAGGTCATTATTTATGGATTAATGGATTCGGTATTGCCAAAAGAGATCCACAAGGCAAACCTACGTATATGGTAGGGACCCATGTTGATGTATCAGCATTAAAAAAGCAACAAGAAGTACTAGAAGAGCAAAAGAATGAATTTGATAAGCTGATCAATAACTTGGGAGAAGCTGTATTTAGATTGAACAGCTACAATGAAATTACTTTCATGAATCATTACTGGCAAGAAATTTCAGGTTTTAGCATCAATGATTGTATCAATCAACCAATCACCGCTTTTTTTGAAGCATCAGATAAAACAACCATTGCCACACAAATTGAAGGTTTAAAGAAAACTGAATCTGGCAGAGCAACTATTGAAGTGAAACTCAAACAAAAAAATAAGCAATGGCGATGGGTAGAATTATTATTGAGAGAAAACAAGGCACTAACTGAAAAAGATTACTTTATCGCAGGAAACATTATTGATATTCATGATAAAAAGATAGCGCTAGAAAAGGAAAAAGAATTGGCTGAACTAAAAGCAGGATTCGTATCATTAACCTCGCACCAGTTTAGAACGCCACTCACAGTCATTTTTTCAAATATTGAAGTGATTGAGATGTATGCGAAAAAGTTAAATGTAGCATTGTCTGATACGATCAAAGGTTCAGCATTAAAAATTAAGGATCAGATTGATCGCATGACCCAACTAATGGATAATATCTTATTGGTTGGAAGATACGATGCCAAGCAATTAGCATATAATTTACAGCCAATTGACTTATCGCAATTTATCAGATCAATTGCCAAAACTTATTTTCAAAATGAACCAGACGGAAGAAAGCTGGTGATTAAAGAAGAATTGTCTACCCAACAAGTAGCTGCGGACGAACTATTGTTTATGCATGTACTAACCAATATTATTTCCAATGCCTTTAAATACTCAGCAGGTACAGCCAACCCAGAATTGTCTATTTATTATAAAGACAGTTTAGCCTATATCAGCATAGAAGACTTTGGGATTGGAATTCCAGAAGATGAGATTGAAAAAGTGTTTCATTCATTTTATAGAGCATCTAACACTATTACCTATCAAGGTTCAGGACTAGGTCTATCCGTAGCTAAACAATTTATGGAATTGCATGGAGGAAAAATCAGTTTAACAAGTACCTTAAACAAGGGCACTACTGTAACCCTTTGTTTACCAACTATAGCATAAGTTATTTTGAAGCAAAAGCACTTGAATAAGATTTCGGCGGTTTACCATATTTCTTTTTAAAGCAATGACAAAAGTAAGCAACTGAGTTAAAGCCAGACTGAAAAGAAACTTGTTTAACACTGATATTACCCTGTCTTAATAACACTTCTGCCTTCATTAACTTGATCTCTGTAATATATTGCTTTGGGGTCATTTTATACTTAGCCTTAATCATGCGTTCTAATGTTGATACACTAACAGACATTTTTTTGGCTATTGATGGAATGGTATTTAAATCATCATCATTCAATTTTTCAACAATTGCTTCAAATGAATCATCAAAAAAATCTTTTGAATTATTTGCAGCTGTACCCCTAGAAGTCAATAATCTACTTTGCTTGGCATTTTCTTCATTAACCTGAACTATATCAGTAAGGTTTCTGATTTTGAGTAAAAGCTCTTTAGACTTAATGGGCTTTACTAAAAAATCGTTTGCACCCAGTTCTAAGCCTTGTATAATTTTATCTTCACCAGACATACCTGAAATAATAATCACTGGTACTCTATTAGTAGATGGATTACTCTTGAACAATCTTAATAATGAGAAGCCATCCAAAGGATAAGGCAACATTAAATCCAATAAAATAATATCCGGATTAAAGCTGCGCAAAATTTCTAATGCTTCATTTCCATCTGCAGCTCCGGCTACTTCATATGTTTCTTGAAGTATCACTTCAAGTGACATTCTTAGCATTTTTGTATCTTCTACAATTAATACTTTCTTTTTCATGTTCATGAATACAAATTATTTGTTCAGAGAAATTTCAGTTTTTATTCCAGCGGGTTCAATGTCTTCAAAATAAAGTTGACCACTTTGGCTATTAATAATTAACAATGAAAGGGCAAGTCCTATCCCCAAACCTTGCTGCTCAAATTTGGATCGTTTGATTTGACCAATAAATCCAGACTGTATGCGAAGCTCAGCTGCATTACAAGTAGTGCCTTGATCTAATATAGAAATATGAACTTGATTAGAATCGTTAGTGATACTTATACTTACTGTAGAATTCTTTTCGCTAAACTTAAAAGCGTTATCAATCAACTCATATAAGGCAATTGAAAATAATTCTAAACTAATATTAATTTCAGATGTCTCCATATTCAAAAAAACCAAATCGGATGACCGATCATAATCACCTGCAATCTGCGTAGCCAAATCTCTAATTAAAGTATCAACACTTACGTTACTAGGGTCGCTAAAAGGGGCATTACCAGACAACTTTAAATCATAATACACTTTGATTTTACTAAAAGTCTGTTGCAAACGATTACTCGACTTCTCTAAATAATGACAGAAATCTTCTATTTCATGATTTGCCAAATCATTTGCTTTCTGCTTAATAAGATTGGTAAAAGAAAGAATGCCATGCATGGGTGTTTTAAACTCATGACCTACCATTAACAAGATGGTTTGTTCTAAACTATTGACTAAATTTTTTAAATGTAGTTCTAACTGATCCTTACGCTCTAATCTTCTTTCAATAGACTGCAATAATTCGGCACTCTTAAATGGTTTAAAAATATAATCATCCGCACCCAAGTTCATGCCCGTTCTTAAATCATTGTACTGTGCTTTTGCAGTTAAGAAAATTAAGGGTGTTTCTATTCCGTTTTTTCTTAACTGTTCTAATAAACCAAATCCATCTAATACGGGCATCATTACATCACATAGAATTAAATCTGGTTTTTTCTCAGTTGCTTTTTGTAGACCAACTTGTCCATTTTCTGCAACTTCTACTATAAAATCGTTTAGCTCTAAAATTATTTTTAATGAGTCGCGAATATCTTTCTCATCTTCCACTACCAGAATATACTTATTCATTATTTCATTATTTTTTTAGATCGTAAGAAAATCGAATTGTTACTATTGTTCCTTTATTTTTTTTACTCCTTACCCGAAAAGTTCCTTTATGGTGATCGGTAAAATATTTTATTGTCATTAAACCCAAACCTGTACCTTCTATTTCACCTACATTAGACCCTCTAATAAATGGCTCTCCTAACTTAGTAATTTCAGCCTCATCAATTCCTATACCCTTATCTGATATTGTTATAAACCACCAAGTAGGAGTGTAACTAATTCGAATCAACGGAGCTTCATTTGTGTTAGAGGAATATTTAAACGCATTGTTCAAAAGATTAGTCAAAATATGTCTCAACATTGTCTTATCAAACTTGACTGCCTTATGATTGCCTTTAATCAATACTTGTAAAACTCTTCCATCATTCCAAGGATTGTATGACTCTTCTTTAATTTCTCCGAGCAATTCTTTAACGTTAATACTTTCAAATTGTGGCTGAATTTTACCTGATTCTATTTTACTAATAAACAAAAAGTCGTTCATTAGCTGGGTCATTTTATCAACCTGACCTATTATTCTGGTAACATAAGGCTCGCCTTTTTTCACTTCAATTAAAGGAAGCTTACTGTATATCATTTCTAATATCTCAGCACTCGATAAAATGACAGACAGCGGTGTTCTAAGTTCATGCGAAACCATCGACATGAAATTTGTTTTCATATTACTGAGGCTACGCTCTCTCATTGCAGTATCTAATAAATCTTTTTCAGCATTTAATTGATCTGTTATATCTGAAAAAAAGATTGCTACAATTTGTCCCCTATCTTCAACCTGATTAAACCTTGCCATATAATAGCGGAGGTTTCTTAACCGACCATTTTTATCGGTAATGATAATCTGATTTTCTTTTCCTGGTAAAATGGAAATTCCACTGAATACACTAAATAAGGTTTTTCGAAACTGCTCTAAACCAGACTCAATTAGTCTAAATATGTTGTTTTCACCTAACATATCCTTTTCTAATCCAGTTAATTTTAACCATTGAGAATTCACAAAATTAACTGTACCTGTCATGTCTAAAGTAATAACCAATTGGTCAATATTATTAAACATGGAACGCAACTCATCATAATATTGCTGAAGCCTCAATTCACCTTCTCTTATATTAGTGATATTTATTCCATAACCAATGATATACTCCACTATTCCTCCTTTACCCAAAACAGGAGAGAATCTTCGCAAATTGTAAACCTTATTTCCTAAGCGATCCAAATTGGTTTCTTCAAATTCTATCGTCTGTTTATTTTGAAGCGCTTTTTCAAAATACATTCTTCTTCTGGTAGCTGCATCCGTTGGTTTGCTATTTAATTTGCAATAGTCAAAATCATCTTTACCTATAATCCAATCTCTAATTTCCTTTTTTGATATAGCCACTCTATTTACAAACAAATAGCGGTGCGAAGGATCAAAAATGGCAATATCTGCTGGTATATTATCTAATAAATCTTCATAGAAATGACGTTCAGAATGATCAGTACTAATGATCTTCACCTCCGGATCTGGCCTTTTATATAACCATAAATGACCTTTAATATCACCGTTAATGGTCATTGGCTTGTAATCTCTAAGCAAAACTTGTCCGTCTGCAAATTTGATTTCTTCATTTAATACTTCAACACCATTTGCATAAATGGATTCTGTTCTTGATAGAAATAAAGAAGGCTCTAAAAAATATGCTGCTGATTCAACTGCATTGTCTTTACAATTAGTACCAATCAATACATCGCTTGGGGCATCTATTCCAAAAATGGTACAAAATTCTTGATTCACATAGAGGACTGTATGATCTGACGATTCAAATAGCACTGCATTGGGCAGGCTATTGAATATAAAAGTCAATTGATCTTTTGTCAGATTCATCAGTTAATTAATTTTTCCTTGATACTCTATTTATAAATGCCATTTTAGAGTTCACTTTTACTTTTTTGTAAATATTCTTTATATGTTCATTTACAGTAGTATAGGATACGTTAAGAATGGTAGAAATTTCTTTATAACTAGAGCCAGCCAACAATAATTCAGCAACTTGTATTTCTCTTTGGGTTAAACCAAATTCTTGAAATCTTTCAATTCCTCCATCTGCATTAAACCTCGTTCTTGCCGTTTGAATAAGACGAGTAACTGTTTCTGGCTCTAATACAGTACCACCAGATTTAAGTGTTTCAAGCTGACTTTGTAATTCTGCGAGCCTAAAAGGTTTTACTAAAAAACCATTGGCTCCATTCATCATTGCTTGCCATGCTACCAATGGATCTTCCATACCTGATATGACCAATATTTTAACCCCTGGGTAATAGCTGCTAATAATTGAAATGGCATCTAAGCCAGAAATACCCGGTAAGCCAATATCAAGTAATATACAGTCTGGCACTATACCAGCGTCTTGTCTAATACTTATCCATTTTTCAATTCTATTACAAGAAAAAACCAAGGAAAGATCTTGTTGAAGAGACACATAATTCTCTACCGTTTTCCTTAGTTGAACATCATCTTCTATAATACCAATTAAATACATGTTCGATTTTTAGTTTTCTTGTAATAAATAGGAATTTGTACTAAAAAGTTATACAAAATTAGCCAAATAAGGATGCTCATATTTCCCTTAAACTAGGGATAATCACACTTACTACAAATAAAATCCAAAAATCAACGCTTCTTGGCGTCCATCAAAGCATCAAACTGTTCTAATGATAATTGCTTTGCTAGTATACGTTTTTTATCATCTAGTAAATAAACAGTAGGTGTTTTAAAAATATCGTACAACTGCCTGTAATTGGGTAATCTAGCTTTTTCCTCTGCTTGCTTATCTTCTTTAGTTTGATATACCTGGTACCATTCGGAAGACAATTTTTTTTCGTTGATAAATTTTTTCCAAGCAGTATTTTCATTTTCATAAATGTTTACAGAGTAAACTGCAACCCCATTCAATTTCCACTTTGCCTTATAAATAGAATCGTATCTAGGAATTTCATCTTTACAATGACCGCAATTAGGATCCCAAAAAGTTACAATGGTAAAAGGAGCATTGATACTATATAAGCCTATTTTTTTGCCACTCGTATCGGTCAAATTTAATACAGGAGCTTGCTGACCAATTTGATTGGCCATTAAACTGTAAGCCCTATCTGTTATTGATTTTCGAGAAGCAGGATTTAATAAGACGGTATCTCCTTTAGCATAAAAATTTTCAAAAAGATATACAAATACTTTGTCTTGACCCATGAATTCGGGCTGGATATATTTATTAGTAAATTTGGTTAACAAATAGGGATATATTTCCTTTCCTGTTTTAGCCATTAACAAGATTTGTTTCACTTCCGAAATAATTGAATCAGGATCTGCAGACACATAATATTTAAAGTACTCATCTAATTTAGGCTCAAAAAAAGGTGTTCTCAACAATCGATCTTCATTAAATAATACATTATCCCAATAATGCTGTTTCACATATTGATATGGATAAACAGAATCTGGCTTGCCATTAACAACCGGAACTGGGGGCAGTTCTGGGCGCTGCATTATATGGAATAAGGTAGATAATAAAGATTTGGGATGATTCTTATGAATATTGGCTTGGTATTGCTTAATTTCTTTTTCGGTATTCGCAATAGAAGTCTTTATTTGGTTAGCGTCTGCACCGCTGGCAGACTGCAAAGCCTGTTTTAATTGCTGCAATGTTCTCCCTTTCTCATTAGAAAAAACAGCATAGTTTTTAAACAAATCATTGTCTGGTGAACCAGTAATTATAACAGCTTCTTTTGCACTAGTATCTGCTTGTATAGTAAACATTTGCTTATCGTCCATCAATAGCTCAAATTGAATGGTATAAGTAGGAGACACTACAAAATAAATACCAGTAGTAAGCTTTTTAGGACCCTTGAATACGCCTTTACTATTTTGGTCTAAACGAGTGGAATCAACCAAAGTCATTCCTTTCCCAAAATAACTACCCAAGTAAACCGTACAATTTTTAAGAGGGGTTAGCGTAATAGCAATCTCCCTTCCACCCGTAACTACTGCATTTGCAATTGCTGGTTTTTTAGCCCCAATATTGGCTTTTTTAGCTACTGGTTTTTGTTGGGCAAATAAAACCTGAAATTGAGTCAACATCAACATTCCTAATATCAAAAAACGCATATTCTTCATTTAAAGCTAAAATTACGCAATTTGGAGGGCTAAAAAGAAAACGACCTACCTTTACAGGGTGAGAAAACAACGAAAAACAGTTGTACTAGAAAAAGTACTAGTACAAGATTATGCTGCTGAAGGAAAATCTTTGGCTAGAGTAGATGGCAAAGTGGTTTTTATTGAAGGCGCAGTGCCAGGAGATGTGGTAGACGTTCAATTGTCTAAAAACAAAGCCGATTGGGCAGAAGGCCATACAATCCATATGCACAGCCATTCTGCGGATAGAGTTACCCCATTTTGCGAACATTTCGGGGTTTGTGGAGGCTGTCAATGGCAAATGCTGCCTTATGAAAAGCAATTGTTTTATAAGCAGAAGCAAGTAACCGACAACCTTACCCGCATTGCAAAAATTAGTCTCCCAGAAATAGCGCCAATTATAGGAGCGGATTTCACCCGTGGATATAGAAATAAAATGGAGTACACTTTTGCTACACGTAAATACATCCCAACAGATGAATTTAGACGAATGAAAGCGGAAGGGGTCGATTTTAATAATCAACCAGGAGCAGCAGGATTTCATGTTCGTGGTTTTTTTGATAAAGTGGTTGAAATTGACACTTGTCATTTACAAGAAGAGCCTACCAACTTAATCAGAAAAGCAGTAGCAGCTTATGTTTTAGCGAATGAATTACCTTTTTATAATATCAAAACCCATCAGGGGTGGATTAGAAACCTCCTCGTGCGAAACAGCACTACAGGTGAGTTGATGGTGAATATGGTAATTGCGTATGAGGACAAAGAGCATCGAATTGCACTATTAGACCAGTTATTGGAAACATTTCCTCAAATAACTACGCTGCTTTATACCATCAATAGTAAAAGAAACGATAGTTTACACGATCAGGAACCGATTGTGTATTTTGGCAAGGGCTATATCATTGAAAAATTAGAAGATCTTTCATTTAAGATAAGCCCAAAATCGTTTTTTCAAACGAATACCAAACAAGCTGAAAAATTATATTCAGTAACAAGAGATTTTGCCGAACTGAATGGCAACCAGCTTGTTTATGATTTGTATTGTGGAACTGGTAGTATTGGCTTATTTGTGAGCAAATTCGCAAAAAAGTTGATTGGAGTAGAAATGGTAGCCGATGCCATTGAAGACGCCAAGGAAAATGCAGCTTTAAATGGCGTAAATCACGCTTCTTTTTTTGCAGGGGATGTGATTGATATTTGTAATGATGCATTTTTTGAGGAGCATGGCAAAGCAGATGTAGTAATTACAGATCCTCCAAGAGCAGGAATGCACGAAAAGCTGGTAAAGAAGCTTTTAGAAATTGCGGCTCCTACGGTGGTATATGTAAGTTGTAATCCTGCAACGCAAGCAAGAGATTTGGCATTACTAAGCGAAAAATACCGGGTAACCAAGATACAACCAGTGGATATGTTTCCACACACTTTGCATATTGAGAATGTAGTACAATTGAAATTGATAAATGAATTATGACAGAGTTTAGACCCAGTAGATTCGAAATATTACCGACCATCGTAAAAAACTTGTTGATCATCAACGGGCTTTTTTTTCTGGCACAAAATGTTATTTCAGGACCTAATGGGCTCTTGAATTTGGAAAATATTTTTGCTTTGCACGGATGGCAAAGTAGCTTGTTTGAGCCATGGCAGCTGATTACCCATATGTTTATGCATGGAGATTTTGGGCATATTCTGGGTAATATGTTTGCCTTATGGATGTTTGGGTCTGTTCTAGAAAATTTATGGGGCTCAAAAAGATTTTTGGTGTTTTATTTGATTTGTGGATTAGGCGCAGCATTCATTCATCTGCTTTTCTTGAGTTACGAGTTTGTTCCATTAATGAACGACTACAAGGTTATTTTTAACCTACACGAAGATGGCGGGGCGTCTTTAAATAATGCCATGATACGTTTTATTGATACGTATAATATCCGATTCGAAAACCACAGTGAAATCATTAGCAGTCTTCGGATAAACCCAGACAATCAAATAGCGAGCGCTCAAATGTTTGAAGCGCTAACCAGTTATTATGAAAAAAATATTAATACTGCCACTCTAGGGGCTAGTGGAGCAGTCTTTGGCATTTTAGCCGCTTTTATTTACCTTTTCCCTAATACGTATATCTATATCTACTTTTTGTTCCCCATTAAGGCAAAATGGATTGGTTTAATCTATTTTTCTTACGAATTCTTTTTTGCCCTTAAAAACTCTGCCGGAGACAATGTAGCTAGGTGGGCGCATATTGGAGGGGCTATTGTTGGATTACTGATTGTAATCACATGGAACAAAACGCGTAAAAAAACGTTCTATTAGTATGTCGCTACTATCTCAAAAAAGTCCAAGGAATATCCTATTAGGTCAAGACAACAATGCGTTGGTGTTTTTATTTGCTATCAATTCATTGATTTTTGTACTGATTAACTTTATCAGGATTGTATATTATCTATCAGATATACCGTTGGAATTTTTTAATAAGCAAATTCTAGATTGGTTCACTTTATCCCCGGTTCCTGATATTTTCTTTAGTAGACCATGGACGCTGTTTACGGCCATGTTTACCCATTTAAGTATTTGGCAGTTAATTAGTACTTTATTGTGGCTATGGGCGTTTGGTTATATTTTACAAGACCTAGCAGGTAATAGCAAATTGTTGCCCATCTACCTGTATGGTGGATTTGTAGGGGCATTAGTGTTTTTATTGACTAATAATTTATTCCCCGTTTTAGAAAGAAATATACTTACAACCCCAGCTATGATAGGAGGAGGTGCAGCTGTAATGGCTGTTGCCTTGGCTACAACAACACTTGCCCCAGACTACCGATTATTCCCCTTAATTAATGGGGGGATACCACTTTGGGTACTAACCTTGGTTTTTGTTGCGATAGATTTTGCTACCCTATCAGGTGGAAATGCTGGTACGGGAGCAGCCCATTTAGCAGGAGGTGCAATGGGTTTCTTTTTTGTGAAACAACTGAACAAAGGAAAAGACTGGAGTTTGTGGATGATTGCTCTGGTTGATTGGTTCGACAATCTTTTTAATCCTGAAAAGAAAGTATCACAACAAAAACAAAGTGAAAAACATTTTTATAGAGCCAATCGAAAGCCATATGAAAAAATTGCTAATATTACGCAACAACGGTTAGACGATATCTTAGATAAAATAAATCAACACGGATATGCGTTTTTAACTGACGAGGAGAAGGCTTTTCTAAAAAGAGCCAGCGACCAAGAACTATAATGAATTTAGTTAATCAACCATTATTCAAGTTTTTTAAAAAGGCATTTGCATTAGCGGGCATTTTACTTTTTGCAATATTCTTAATCAGTTGCTTCAGTAGTTGGATTAACCCGCACTATTTTAAAGGAATAACCTTTTTAGCAATTGGGTTTCCTTTTTTGTTCCTTACAACCTTTATTTGGTGCATGATAGCAGTTTTACTGTATGGCAAAACTGTTTGGTTTTGCTTTTTACTATTGATTCCAGCTTATTTTAACTTCACCAATATTTACTCTTTCCAAAGCAAGCAAGATTTTCATCTTGAAAAGCCAACTAATCAGATAAGAATTTTATCGTGGAATGTAAATGAGTTTTTATTTAGTAGACCAGAAGACGAATCGTGGAAATACGATCAACAGAAAATGCTAATGTTCATTAAAGAAATGAACGCAGACATTTTATGTTTTCAAGATTTTATTGTTGCTCCTGGTTGGGCCGAAAGAGATATACCCAAATATCTAAGTGACTCATTGGGATATACGCATCAATTTTTTAGCGAAGATGGCCTTGCTTATGGTACAATTATTTTATCTAAGTTCCCAATTAAGGATAGTGGAAGAATCATTTATAACCAAAAGATACATCCCGAAAGTATTGCCTATGCAGATATATTAATTGGCAAAAAAGAACTAAGGGTATTTAATACTCACTTCAGATCGATGTTTTTGCATCATAATAATTTATCAAAAGAAGTTTTAGGAGATTTAAAATATGTAAAAGAAGATACTGGGTTTCTTTTTACATCAACCAGATTAGAAAGACTAGAACATTATGATCGAATTCATACGAATCAAGCAAAGCAAGTAATAGAAGCATTTGATCAAACATCTGTTCCATTTATTTTTTGTGCTGATCTAAATGCAGTACCTGCTAGTTATACATACCGTATATTAAGAAAAAATACAAAAGATGCTTTTTTAGAAAAAGGAGCAGGTATTGGAGGCACTTATAAGAAAGCAGCTTTTATTTCTAGGATAGATTATATTCTCACAGATAAAAAAATTGACATAAAGCAATACTATTCTCCTAAACTCAATTTGTCTGATCACTACCCAGTTATTGCAGACATTCAACTTGCCAATTAATTTTTTTGTAATTTTAATTATGGCTAAAGGCTGGTTTAGGAGAACAACCAAGAAATTTTTTATTGTAATCAATGGTCTGCTGGTATTGTTATTTTTACTTGCAGCTTTATCTCCTTACATTAATCCAGATGATTTTTGGCTTCATGGACTATTGGCTTTGACTACTCCCTACTTAATTCTATTGCTCATTTTATTTGTTTTATTTTGGTTAATCATGAAACCAGTTTGGTCTTTAATGTCCATTATAGCATTACTGATTGGCTGGCAACAAATTGCCGTTGTTTTTGCATGGACCGGTAATTCAATTTTTACTAAGCGTAAAGCAGAAAATCATTTTAGAATTGTCAATTGGAATATTCAAAGTTTTAACGGTTTATCAAAGAATGCATTGGCAAAAAAAATGGTAAGAAATGAAGTGGCTGCCAGTATATTAAAAACCTATCCAGATATTATTTGCTTACAAGAATTCAATAACGCAGCTGCGGAAAATAATATCAGCTTGTTTAGTAGAACGCATCCTTATCATTTTTTTTCTAAAGACTATCAAAGAAATGATGGCACTTATCAAGCGGGGTGCATCATTTTTTCGAAGTACCCAATGATCGATTCAGGAAGGGTGGTTTTCCCCTCAGAAGAAAGTTTTATATATGCAGATATATTAAAGGGTAACGACACTATGCGGATTTTTACTACCCATTTACAATCTTTCAAATTCAAAAAAAAGGATTACGCAGACATCGAGAAAATTAAAGAAACAGACGAAAGTTCATTTAGCGCCTCTTTGAGTTTAATGCGTAAGATGAAAGCTGCATATCAAAAAAGGGGAGTGCAAACAGATTTAGTAAGTACTGCATTAGAAAGAAGTCCTTATCCAAGTATTATTACAGGAGATTTTAATGATGTGCCCAATTCTTATACCTATTTTAATATAAAGGGATCAAAAAACGATGCCTTTTTACAAAGAAGTTTTGGATTGGGAAGAACGTTTTTTTCTATCGCTCCCACTTTAAGAATAGACTATATTTTATTAGATAATCAATTTGAAGTAAAGCAATTTGATATGGTAGACGAGGCATTGAGCGACCATATCATGCTAGTTGCTGATATTCGTTTGAAAAAATAAAATAACTTTGCAGCATCATGTCGCTGAAAGTATACAACTCGCTTACCCGAAAGAAAGAATTGTTTGAACCGATTAACCCACCTTATGTGGGGATGTATGTGTGCGGACCTACTGTAAGTGGTGAAAGTCATTTAGGTCATGCAAGGCCTTTTATCACTTTTGATGTATTGTTTAGGTATTTGATGTACTTAGGCTATAAAGTCAGGTACGTTCGAAACATTACCGATGCAGGACATTTTGAAGAAGAAGGAAGAGAAGCTGAAGACAAAATAAGCTCTAAAGCCATTTTAGAGAAATTAGAACCGATGGAATTGGTGCAAAAATACACCAATATGTACCATTGGGCGATGAACCAGTTTAATAACTTACCTCCAAGCATAGAACCTACTGCTACAGGACATATTGTTGAACAGATAGAAATGATTAAAAAAATCATTGAAGATGGTTACGCCTATGAGTCTAACGGATCAGTTTATTTTGATGTAGAAAAATACAATACAGACTTTAGTGCTAAAGGGCAACCTTATGGTATATTAAGTGGCAGAATTTTAGATGATCAAATAGAAAGTACAAGAGAATTAGACAACCAAGACGAAAAGCGGAACAAAAGTGATTTTGCCCTTTGGAAAAATGCACCACCCGAACATATCATGCGTTGGCAGAGTCCTTGGGGAGAAGGATTCCCAGGCTGGCATATTGAATGTTCTGCAATGAGTACAAAATATTTGGGTAAGGAATTCGATATACACGGAGGTGGCATGGACTTACAATTTCCGCACCATGAGTGCGAGATTGCACAAAGTACAGTTTGCAATCATCAAATGCCAGCAAGGTATTGGCTCCATAATAATATGATTACCATTAATGGTAAGAAGATGGGAAAGAGCTATAATAATGTAATTAAGCTTAGCGAATTATTTGCAGGAACCCATCCAATATTAGAACAAGCATATGCGCCTTCTACGGTTCGTTTTTTCATTTTACAGTCTCAATATAGAAGTACATTAGATTTTAGCAATGAAGCTTTGCAAGCAAGTGAAAAGGCTTTGAGAAGATTAATGGACGCTTATGAGTGGTTAATGAGTTTTGAACAAACAGATAACCATACCGCTAGTGATGAACAGTTAAATGAAAAAGTACTGAAATTGGTAACTGCATTTGATGAGTTCATGAATGACGATATCAATACTGCAAAAGTGATTGCCAATATGTTCGAACTGGTGCCAATAATCAATTCGTTAAAAGACAAACATATTAGTGCTACAGCCTTGGATAGCCAAACGATTGTGTTCCTGAAGAAACAATTAAAGGCATTTATAATAGATATCTTTGGTTTAGAAAGCAGTAAAGCCAATAACAACAATAATAAATTGGAGGGGGTTCTACAATTGCTAATCAATATGCGCAAAGAAGCAAAGCAAAGAAAAGATTTTGTCACTTCCGATAAAATCAGAAACGAATTAACTGCTTTGGGCATTCAATTAAAAGACGAAAAAGACGGAGGCATGAGCTATACCATCCAGTAGATTATTCTCCTGGACGGTATTCCTTTTCTTTATTGTTCATGACGTCTTCTTTATAAAAGAAAACATCTTTAAACTTACCATAAACAAATCCTTCGGCCTGATCTTTAAAATGAGTTGATAAAGGATTATTGCTATGCCCACCTGTAACAATGGTTTTAGCTTTTACTTTTTTTCCAAACTCTACTGCTGCAATAAAACTATTTCCTGAAAAGCCATATCGTCCTTTTGAACTATACATAGAACGGCTTTCGAAGGCTGGTAACGATCCCCATCTAGAAGAACTTAATGGAACAGCCAAGCTCTCCTTATTGTCGTCGTATACTTCTGAAAAATTACCAGTTAATCGTTGATAGCGATTGATTGAGCCCCATCTAACTTGCCAGTGACCGTATTTTACTTTTAAATCATTGATCACTTCATTTAATTGCTCTAACTGTTTTTTTCCACTAATGCCATTTGCCATTGCATTAAATCGACCAATCCATTCAGTATTTTCTTCTTGCGTTTTAGCCCTTGGCCAAAGCGAATTAATTTTAGTTGCCCAATCAATGGCTAATGTTGTTGCTACAGAGCTGGTATCGGTAATCTTATTCCAAGCCTTCAATATGTCAATAGCTGGTTTTACTTTAATTCTTAACGAATCAGTATTACTGGTTGCATCATAAGCTTTAAATAAAGCAGGCAATAGAATATCGAAAGCAGCTAAATAGCGATCATACCCAATTTCAATTAACTCATCTAGGGTTATGCTATCTCTATTATTCAATAATCGCATGGCATTAATTCCTCTAGCGTTTTGCCCATCAGGGGCCATATAATTGGGATAATTATTTCTATTTGGACTGCTTTCGCCCGCCAAGGTAAATGGTGTTGCATTACAATTTTGCATCCATCCACTCGCAGGATTGATTAGATGAACGGTCTCCTCCAATGGATGCACTCCTTGCCATTCTGTTGCTGTAATAGAACCATCAACAGGTAAGGTAAAATCGAATCCAGGATTTCTTTTAGGAATAAAGTTTCCATGCCAATAAGCAATATTTCCCTGATTATCTGCATACACAGTATTATTGGTGGTATTAGACAGGCCCTTCATTGCAGCAGTATACTCTTCTAGATTGTTGGCTTTGGTAGTTTTCCAACTTTGCACCAAAGCTTTCATGGATCGATTATACTCTTTTAGCGCCAGCCATTTCCCATTTCTTTTAGCTACTATTGGACCATGATGTGTATAAAATGCAGTGAATGTTTTCGACAATCTTTCACCGTTAACGGCATAGTAAAGTGTAATTTGTTTAGATTTTACAGGCATGAACTTTTTATCGTATTCATATACCCAACCTTTTGCCGTTTTAGTTATTTTTTCTTCATATAAATCAGCCACATCGGTATATCCAGAAGTATGCATCCAACCTACATGTTCATTAAACCCTTGGTAAATAAAAAACTGTCCCCAAGTAGCCGCACCATAAGCGTTTAAGCCCTCTTCACTCACCATTTGTGCTTCAGATCTAAAGTAAAAAGGCACGTGTGGATTAATATACAGCATTGCATTTCCTGAAGCTGATCTTTTTGGTCCTATCGCAAAGCCATTAGAGCCTCTTTCTTCTATCTCTTTTATGGCATGATAAGCAGTTGAATTGGTTTCAGGACTATTTTCATAAAACTGTTTAATTTCTTCAACGGACGCACCCCCTGTACTTGTAGCAGAAACACTACCATCTGTATACATTAAATGAAACCAAGGCTCGAATTTTTTTAACACAACAGGTCTTACTTCTGGATGCTTGTACAAGAAATAATTAATTCCATCAGCATGTGCATTCAATAATTTTTTTAACCATAAAGGACTTTGTAAATAATCTTTTTTTGCATCATTGCTATCTGCAATCAAACGCATGAGTAAATCATTGTAAAGCACTTTCTCGCCTTCCATCTCAGCTCTTCTTCCTAACATCTCTAGATAATTCCGCTCAATGCGTTCAAAATTTTCTTCGCATTGTGTATACATTAATCCAAACACAGCATCTGCATCCGTTTTACCATAAATATGAGGAACTCCATACTTGTCTCTAACAATATTCACTTGTTTGGCTTGGGCTTCCCATCGCCTTACTTCTGCAGTGCTAGGCGATTGAGCAAAAGCGGAGACCATCATCAAACTAAAAAAGGCAAAGAACCCTATTTTCATAAAACTTTATTTGGCATTAATTATTTGCAACTACTAATTATACTATTGTCCTTTGAATCCCCATTGCTTCATTACTTGTAAATCTTCTTTTATACAATCTAAAGGAGCAATACCTTGATACGCTTCTTGCTCAACAATTAAATGAATGGTACCACCATTTTTTAATCCCTCTTCTACAATTTCTTTTACTTGCTGAACCCCTTTCCCTAAAATGGTACTCTCATACCCATTGCCATTTGCTCTTTTGATTTCATCTTTTACATGCATTGAAACAAAACGACCAGGATGTTTTTTTACAATGGCTAGTGCATCTGCTCCTGTACCATATAAATTACCCATATCAAATTGTTGGGTTACCATAGAAGGATCGGTATTATTCAACATCACTTCATACATGGTTTCATTGCCCATCATTTGGGTGAATTCAAAATCATGGTTATGATAACCAAATCTCATCCCCGATTTTTTACAGAGTTCACCACATTTATTAAAAACTTCCATGAATCGCAACATATCATCTTTAGACTTGCGCAAGCTTGATTCTAAAGATGGACTAATCACTAATTCTTGGCCTACTATTGCAGCGTCTTCAATGGTGTACTTCCAAGTATCAGTAAAGTCCTTTTTTGTAGCATCCCAATGATTTGCACCCATAACGGTATGACCTGAAGGCATTTTCATACCCAAATCAGCTAATACTTTTTTAAACTCAGTGGCTGTATATCCATAGAATTTTCGATTTGTATAATTGGCATGCTCTACGTTTTTATATCCCATTTCTGCAACGGCTTTTAAAGTAGCCAATGGGTCTTTACGCATATCTTCACGTACAGAATACAGTTGAACACCAGTAATGAATTTCTTTTTTGCGGCAGCAGAAGCCCAAGAAGGAAGGGTAACAGCAGCTAGTGCAGCTAAAGTTCCTTGCTGTAAAAATGTACGACGATTCAATTGCATATTCTATGTTTTTGTAATAACCAAAGTACGCAATTTTTGTATGAAAGCAGCATCTGTGCACGAGATCAAACAGGCTTTAATGAGTAACTCTACTAAAGAGTTGGCAGAGCTCTGTTTAAGATTGGCAAAATTTAAAAAAGAAAACAAAGAATTACTTACTTATTTACTCTTTGAATCGCATGATGAAGAAGCTTATATAGCAGAGGTAAATCAACAAATAACCAACGAATTCAGTGAGATTGATCCAGGTCAGAATCTATATTTTGTAAAAAAAACAATTCGAAAAATACTTAGAATAGCCAATAAGCATATTCGTTATACTGGTTCTAAACAAGCAGAAGTTGCTATTTTACTTCATTTTTGTTTGAGCCTAAAAAAATCGGGAATACCGTTTATGAAAAGCACAGCGTTGGCTAATTTGCACAAACAACAAATCAAAAAAATGAATGCAGCATTGAGTACTCTACATGAAGACCTGCAATATGATTACTTACAGATGATTAATGAATGTTAATTATTGTTCTTGATCAAAGAAAAGTTTATAATAATGTTTACCAGTCATTTCGTCGTATCCCTTTTCAATCAGGTCTCTACGGCCATGAACATATACATGGAAGTTCTTATCAAGCTTTAAGATGCTCTTGAAATGACGTTGTTGTTTTTGAATAGCAGCGGGATTAATGGCAAACTCTTCTTCAATATTCACTTGTTTAGCCACTTCATACTGCTGTTTGTATTGCGTAAAGCTTTCAATGACTTCAGGGTGGTACAAAACTTCTTTGTTAAATTCTTCTAATTGAAATTGGTCATGGGTTTTAAAGTAATCCATACTTCTTTGGAGCATATCAATTTGATCAGCCTTGTTTGTATCAAAATGCTCATTTAACTCTTTACTGATAAAAAGCTTACACATACCCAGTGTTTCGTTGGTATTATGGTAACTATTAACAATTGGCGAAGCTTGTAAAAAAGCGGATTTCCAAAAAGCAGCATCCCCTTGCTTAGAAGCCAAAGATTCATGAATTAAGGCCAAAAAACCCTGATTTTGGTCTTTTCTGAGCAAAAGAACCCCTTTTTCGGGCTTTTTTAGGTCAATTCCATCCTCTATAGACAAATTGACTCCGGTAGGTTTTGTATGAATTTTTAAGAATTGATCTTTTGTGCTGGTATGAAAAAGGCCAATTGCGTCAATATAACTTCCATCAAATGGAATATTTTCGAAAAATACAGTATAGAACTCCCCAGATTTTGCAAATACTGATTGGCTTTTCAAATGAAAATGCTCAGCAAGTATTTTACTGCCCTTTACAAAAGAAGACTGGTCTTCAAATACCTCCGCCACAGTGGAATAAACCAAATTATTCTCAATGGCTAAACGGTACTGTTCGGCCTCATTAAAGGGTTTTAAGAAAAAATGAGCCAAAGTCTGTTGCCAAAATTCATCAGGAATATCATGGGCGGTTTCAGACAAAATAAGTGAGCCACCTTGGGCTGCATTGCCCGCCTGGTGTACGATTAGCTTATTAATGGTAACACTTGAAATTTCGTTCATATTACTGCGAATATAAAAGATAAGCGGCCTTTTAAAAACCAAATTCGGAAATCGTCAATAAATTTCAGACCTTTACATTATTCTTAACCTTTAACACAGCTACATGTACGCCCAGATTTGGACCAAGTACCTACCCATCATACGCATCTTATTAAAGAGAACCAAGCAGGATAACCAAGTGCTTGATTTAAACAGAATCGATTTTGAGCGGATGGGAACTGGAAGAAAAGCTGGGTACAAATTCACCATCGAATTTAAAAACGGCAAAGTAGCTAACTTAATCAGCAGCTCTGCATTAGCTTCCGATTTAGCAAGTGTAATGTTAGATGATGCCAATACTAAATCGATTTTAGAAGGTGGTGAGTTCACCGTATCGCTCAATACAAAGTTTCAACTCCTTATCAAAGGAGTGGCCGCCGAATTACCAGCAGCCACTGAAGAGTAATCAACTCTTTTTTATGAACCTAAACATTCAAGGCCAATTATTTATAGTTGGAGGAGCCACCTCTGGATTTGGAAAAGCAATTACGCTAGCTTTAGTGAATGAAGGCGCATCAGTTATTGCCATTGCAAGAGGAATGGACAAATTAGTGGAGTTACAATTGACTTCACCTAATCAAATACAAATTTTTGCTGGCGATTTAGCAGAAGAAGAAACACTAACTAGATTGTTGGCGTTCATTAAAGACCAACCTGTTCATGGTATGGTTGTTAATGCAGGAGGCCCCCCAGCAAAAATGGTTTTAGAAACCACATTAGAAGATTGGGATAAAGCTT
>JBMLPQ010000313.1:0-3000 GCA_049242025.1 Sediminibacterium sp. | reverse complement strand
TTGATACAAGTTACGACAAATGCAGCAAGAACATAAAATAAACCGTTATATCTTTTTAGGGGTGATTCTCATTTTTGCAGGCTTTTTATTTTATACCCTGCAACAATTTTTCACCGCATTTTTAGCAGCAGTACTATTTTATGTACTGAGCAAACCATCTGTAGAAAAATTAGTGAAGAAATGGAAATGGAGTAAGTCGGCAGCTGCGGCATTAGTGATTGTAGTTTCATTTTTTATTATTCTATTGCCCTTCTCTTTATTGGCTGGAATGCTTTACAATAAAGCACTATTAATAGCAGGACATACCGATACTTTTATAGAACCGTTAAAAGAGTTAGATAAAAAACTACAAGCAGAATATCATTTTCAATTATTGTCCGAAAAAAATCTATCTGGGCTAGAAGCATACTTCACCAATTTCATCAGCAACTTATTAAATCAAGGATTGAATTTATTGAGTTCGATAGGGATGATGTATTTCATTTTATTTTTCATGATTACGAATCTGAATAGAATGGAAGCGGCCGTTGTTTTTTACTTGCCCTTTAAGCGAGAAAAAATCATGTTGTTTGCCAATGAGCTAAGAGCACAAACTGTTAGTAATGCATTAGGCGTTCCAATGATTGCGATTATACAAGGATTATTGGCATGGGCATATTATACATGGGTAGATTTAAGCCAACCCGGGTTTTGGGCAGTACTCACAGGATTATCTTCTATTATACCAATTGTAGGAGCAGGATTATTTTGGGTACCCATCAGTATTTATTTAATGGCGAATGTAGGAATAGCAGAAGGCATAGGCTTAATTGCTTGGGGATCTTTATTAATGGGCGTAATGGACAATGTAGTACGATTCATATTAGCCAAAAAGATGGCCGACGTACATCCATTGGTAACGCTTTTAGGCGTTATCATGGGATTAAAATATTTTGGTATAACAGGACTTATTTTTGGTCCATTATTGATATCCTATTTCTTAATCCTCTTGAAAATATATTACCAAGAATTTCAACACACTTCTACGGTCTTGAAGAAAAAACGCGTGATTAAAACGCAGTTTAAGCTTCCATTTTTAAAGTAAGCTTTTGTTGGAAATCTTTTATTGGCACCGTGCAACTTTACTGAATCAAATTATAAACAAACCCAGCAGCTAAAGCCCCTAGAATAGGCCCCACTACTGGAACCCAAGCATAGCCCCAATCGGAAGAGGACTTATTAGGCATGGGTAAAATAAAATGCATGATGCGCGGGCCCAAGTCACGCGCAGGGTTGATGGCATAACCAGTGGGTCCGCCAAAGCTTAACCCAACGGCAAGCACTACTAGCGCTACCGGCAATGCATCCAAAGAACCTAGGCTGCTATTGGCTTTTGTAATAAATAATATAGCCATCATAAACATAAATGTGGCTAAGAATTCGGTCATGAAATTTTGAATCGGATTACGAATGGCAGGGTCAGTACAAAAGCAAGCACGTTTTGTGAGCCCATCTGCAGTTGCATTAAAATGGTCTTTATACATCATAAACACCCCCAATTGACCAATCATAGCCCCTAAGAGTTGAGCCAATAAATATTGAGGCACCAATGCCCAATCAAATTTTCCGATTGAAGCCAATCCAATCGTTACCGCTGGATTAAGGTGTGCGCCACTTGCAATAGCCGTGATGTACACTCCAATAAAAACCGCCATACTCCATCCCAATGTAATGACAATTAAACCACCATTATTTCCCTTGGTTTTGTTCAATAGTACGTTAGCCACTACCCCATTACCAAATGCAATGATGAATGCAGTGCCCAATAATTCAGCAATAAAAGGAGTCATAAAATAAATTTAATGAATGATATATTGATTTGCTAATTGAATAAATGCGTTCAGTTGTGTATCTCTTTGCTCATTGGTCCAGTTCAATTCTTTTTGCAAAATATCTGCAACGGCGGGAGCGAATTGAATAGCGGCTCTGGCATCTAGGAAGAGCAGCCTGTTGCGGCGCGCTAGAAAATCTTCCACTGTTCGCACATAATTGCAACGCGCCGCAACAATTACGTCAACAACACGAATAGCGTAAGCAATATCGCGAAACGCGGCGTATTCATGATTTAAATAATTTCCCAACAAAGGTTCGTCAATAATCAATTGCGCCGCTAAAACGCTAGCAGCACCCAAATCACCTATTGGCAAATCTTTTGTAATACATTTTTTCGCGCCCGAAGCCGCGCCCGATGATGCACCAGGGCCAGCCCCATCGAGCTTAGCTACAAACACCGCATTGTTCACCGCATCTTCAGCCATTTTGCGATAAGTGGTCCACTTACCACCAGTGATGGTAACCATACGACTCTGGGAAACAATCAATGTATGATCGCGCGATAACATAGAAGAAATATTGGAACTAGCTGATTTAACTAAGGGACGAAGCCCTACAAACACGCTGAGCACATCTGCTGTGGTAATTACTGCATTGGTGTACCGATTAAAATGCTCCAATACAAAATGAATTTCCTCGGCCAGGGGAAGCGGCTCGGCATCAATATGATCTACATGCGTATCGGTGGTACCCACCACTACTTTATTTTGCCAAGGTACAGCAAATAATACCCTACCATCATCTGTTTTAGGAATCATCATGGCATTCACGCCTTTGAAAAAATGAGCATCCACCACCAAATGAATACCTTGAGAAGGATAAACCAAGGTATCGGCGTTGGGATCATCCATTTGTAAAACAGAATCGGTAAAAACACCCGTTGCGTTGATGACAGTTTTGCAAGCAACTGTTCGCTTTGCGGCGCCCAGTGTATCTTCTAGCTCCACTCCTACAATAACCCCATTCTCTTTTATAAAGCCAACGGCTTTGGTATAATTCATAACATCCGCACCATAACGAACGGCAGTATGTACTAAATCAATACAGAGTTCTGCATCATTGAATTGGCCATCATAATATAAAATACCACCCGCTACTTTTTTAGGATTGATATTGGGTAATAATTCC
>JBMLPQ010000312.1:0-10307 GCA_049242025.1 Sediminibacterium sp. | reverse complement strand
AAATTCATGGTGTCCATTACGATCAACTTTGGTCTGGTTTTTAATTGCTCTATAACACTTCTTTGTACGGAGGGAGCAAGGTTGCCGAGCATCAAGAACTCGCAATCTTGGTAGCTATCTGGAACAATTGGCTCAAAACTTCCTAATACATTTAGTTGCGTGTCTAAAGTATCGCGGGTATTCATATCCATATGGTAGCGACCACTCCAGAAAAAAGTTTTCTCATCTTTTTTTATCTGCACCCCTTCTAAGTCAACCCCACGTTCAGTAAGGATATCTAGCTCTGCCTGAGGAAAATCTCCCCCTACAACTGAAATTTGCTTAACTGGGGTATAATTAGAAGCACACCAGGCAATATAAGTACCTGCACCACCGATAATTTTATCGCTTTTCCCAAAGGGAGTTTCAATGGCATCAAAAGCCATAGAACCAACAACTACTAAAGACATAAATTGATTTTATGATAAGGCTGCGAAATTAATGGTTTATCAGCTAACCCAAGTCAAATGGGGCAAAAGCGTTAAAAAACTAACAAAACTAGATTAATTCGCTATTTTCTTTGCTAACATATGTTAGTATACTATCTTCGTACTATGGCTAGAATAAAAATTGAAAAGAACAGTAGCCGAAAAGAGGTTATTGTAAGTAAAGCTGCTTCATTATTTAGAGAGAAGGGCTTTAAAGCAGCTAGTATGAGAGACCTAGCTGAAGCAGTAGGTGTAGAAGCTGCAAGCCTATATAATCATATTAAATCTAAGACAGAGTTATTGCACGAATTGTGTTTTGGGGTTGCCAACCGATTCATGCAACATATGGATGAAGTAGAGTCTAAAAAAACAAGTTCGATAGCAAAAATAGAAGAGCTGGTTCGCTTTCATATCAACGAAATGGTGAACCATTATGAGGAAGTATATGTAAGTGATAGAGAATGGAAACATTTATCAGACCCCTACCTTTCGAATTTTCAGAATCAGAGAAGAATGTATCGCAAAAGATTTGCTGCAATTATAGAAACGGGTATTCGAAATAAAGAGATCAAAATGATAGATGCACCTACAGCAGTGTTGATTATACTTCATGCCATCAGCGGTATTGAAAGTTGGCATAGATCAACACAAAAAATAAATGCAGCCGAATTAACCAATAATATGATTACCATTTTAGTGGGAGGATTAAAAAATGTCTAAGTTTGAAACGCTACTAGTTAAAGAAGTAAGGCAAGAAACAGCAGATTGTGTTTCAATTGCATTTGATGTTCCAGAAACCGCAGCATCCGCTTTCGCATTTAAGCAAGGCCAATATATCACCATTAAAACAACGATTAATGGAGAAGAGATAAGAAGGTCTTATTCTATTTGCAGCAGTCCTTTAGACAATGAACTAAGGGTTGCTGTAAAAAAAGTTTCAGGAGGAGTTTTCTCTACATGGGCCAACGAAGAATTGAAAGCAGGCGCTATGCTCGAAGTAATGCCACCATTGGGTAAATTTTATACAGAACTAGATTCAAGTAGCAAAAAACAATACGTTGCATTTGCATCAGGCAGCGGCATCACACCCATCTTATCAATCATTAAAACAACGCTATTAACCGAACCGCTCAGCCGCTTCACGTTGGTTTATGGTAATAGAAATAGGCATAGCATTATTTTTAAAGAAGCATTGGAATCGCTCAAGAATAAATTCATGGGCCGATTCAGTATTGTTTATATTTTATCGAGAGAAAAAACAGACGCACCCATTCATTTTGGAAGAATAGACCAAGAAAAGTTTCAACAACTTTGTAATACTATTCTGCAACCAGCTAGTATAGATGAATACTTTTTGTGTGGCCCCGAAGAAATGATTTTTAGTGTTAAAAATGCGTTAGAAGAAACCGGTGTAGACAACAAAAAAATCCATTTTGAATTATTTACTACAGGAGCTAAGGTTAAAAAAGTGAGCAATACGCAATCAAGTAACAAACAAGAAGTAAAAAGCCATATCACTGTAAAACAAGATGGGGTAACTTTTGAGTTTGATTTAGGATTTGAAGGCGAAAGTATTTTAGATGCCGCTTTAAAAAATGGAGCAGATTTACCCTTTGCTTGTAAAGGCGGTGTATGCTGTACTTGCAAAGCAAAATTGGTAGAAGGCGAAGTAGATATGGATGTGAATTATGGATTAGAGCAGGAAGAAATTGAACACGGGTTTATTTTGACCTGTCAGTCTCATCCACGAACAGAAAATGTATTAATTGATTTTGATGTTAAATAACCAATAATTATGGAACAAGCGTTTGAACAAATCTTTCAAGACAAGATTGATCGTGAAGTAAGAATTGAGCCAAAAGACTGGATGCCAGAAAAATACAGGCAAACATTAATCAGACAGATTAGTCAACATGCTCATAGTGAAATCATTGGTATGTTACCAGAAGGTAATTGGATTACCCGTGCCCCATCCTTGCGTAGAAAAGCCATTCTATTAGCAAAAGTTCAAGACGAAGCAGGACATGGTTTGTACTTATACAGTGCAGCGGAAACCCTTGGTATCAGCAGAGACCAGATGTATGATCAATTGCATACAGGTAAAGCAAAATATTCATCCATCTTTAATTACCCTACCCTTAGTTGGGCAGATATGGGTGTAGTAGGTTGGTTAGTGGATGGAGCAGCGATAATGAATCAAGTGCCTTTGTGCAGAAGCAGTTTTGGACCTTATGCAAGAGCCATGGTGCGCGTTTGTAAAGAAGAAAGTTTTCATCAACGCCAAGGATTCGAAATACTCTATGTATTAAGTAAGGGAACCGAAGCGCAACGTAGAATGGCACAAGACGCCATTAACAGATGGTGGTGGCCTAGCTTAATGATGTTTGGTCCTAAAGACGACGAAAGCCCGAACAGCATTCAAAGTATGAAATGGAAAATCAAACGTTTTAGCAACGACGAACTCAGACAAAAATTTGTAGACGTTTGTGCAGAGCAAGTAAAAGTATTGGGCTTTACACTACCTGATAAAGATTTGAAATGGAATGAAGCAAGAGGCCATTATGATTTTGGACCAATTAACTGGGATGAGTTCTGGCAAGTAGTACAAGGCAATGGACCATGCAATAAAGAACGTTTAGATGCGCGCAAAAAAGCATGGGAAGAAGGTGCTTGGGTGAGAGATGCTGCATTAGCCTATGCCAATAAAAAAGCCAAACAAAAACAAGCTGCTGCTTAACCTTAAAACGAATCAATATGAGCTTTCAAATAAATAAACTCTATTACGGCGACTACGGCGAAAGCAAAAACGGAGCAGCCGATATTTCGACCAATCAAACCAATACTGCTGAATGGCCTTTATGGGAAGTATTCATCAGAAGCAAACAAGGCTTAGATCATAAGCATGCAGGAAGCTTGCACGCTGCAGATGCTGCAATGGCCATAGAAAATGCCAGAGATGTTTACACAAGAAGAATGGAGGGCGTTAGTCTTTGGGTAGTAGAGAGTAAATACATACATGCAAGTAATCCAGACGAAGCCGGATCCTTATATGATCCAGCCAATGATAAAGCATATAGACATCCCACTTTTTATGATTTACCAGAGGAAGTAAAATACATGTAATGGCGACTATGAAAAACGAGATTGATTTTTTACTTCACTTAGCAGACAATGCATTAATTATTGGACATCGCAATAGTGAATGGTGTGGACATGGTCCAATATTAGAGCAAGATATTGCCATCACCAATATTGCGTTGGATTATATTGGTCAAGCGCGCAATTTTTATCAGCATGCAGCTGAATTAATTAATCAGCACCCAATAGGTATTGATATCACCCAAAGTGGAAAAGATATTGTGTTGCCCGCAACAGAAGACAGTTTGGCTTATTTAAGAGATGTGCGTGAGTTCAAGAATTTATTGATTACAGAAATACCTAATGGCGATTGGGCTCATACCACGCTGCGATTGTTTTTATTGAGTGAATTTGAATTACAATTGTTTACACAATTATTGCAACATACCGATGCACAAGTAGCAGCCATTGCAGAAAAATCCATTAAAGAAGTGAGCTACCATGTAAAATGGAGTCAAGATTGGGTACTAAGATTGGGTGATGGAACTGAAGAAAGTAAACAAAGAATGCAAGCAGCTATTGAAGCTATTTGGGCATATACAGGTGAGCTTTTTATACAACCCGAATATGCTACAGCAGCTTGTTTAAATTATGCAGCTATTCAAACTGCATGGAATAAAAAAGTTACAGCTGTTTTTGAAGAAGCAGGACTCCATATTCCTTCGAAAACATTTGTACAAAAAGGAGGCGCAGACGGAATGCATACAGAACACTTAGGATATATTTTAGCAGAAATGCAATACTTACAAAGAGCATATCCCAATAGCGAATGGTAAACAACACAATTGCCACCAATGCCATCTGGAAAATTCTGGAAACTGTTAAAGATCCAGAAGTGCCTGTATTATCAGTGGTAGATTTAGGGGTGATCAGGGCTGTTGCATTAGAAGAGCAACTAGTAACCGTTACCATCACACCAACTTATACAGGTTGCCCAGCGATGGATATGATTTCGATGCATATTAAAATGGCATTGAATGCTGCTGGATACCAAACCACTATTCAAACTATTTTATCACCCGCATGGACCACTGATTGGATTACCGAAAACGGGAAGCAGCAACTAAAAGCCTACGGCATAGCTCCCCCTGTGGGAAAAAGTTTTGATCAGACTTATTTAGAAGACATCATTGTACCATGTCCACAATGTAATTCCACTCATACGGTGTTGGTATCACAATTTGGAAGTACTGCTTGCAAAGCATTGTATAAATGTGAAGAATGCAAAGAGCCCTTCGATTATTTTAAATGTCATTAATTAATTTATATGGACCCAATCTTATTTAACGTTGAATCAGGTGTTGCTTTTATTACCATGAACAGACCTGATAAATTGAATTCTTTTAATAGAGCAATGGCATTGCAATTACAAAATATTTTAGACCAATGCGCTGCCGATGAAAGTGTTAGGGCCATTTATTTAACGGGCGCAGGAAAAGGATTTTGTGCAGGACAAGATTTAGCAGAAGTGGTTGATCCGGAAGGACCGGGTATGCAGCGTATTTTGAGTGAACATTATAATCCCATTGTACAAAGACTTAGAGATATTGCAAAGCCAGTAGTAGCAGCTGTGAATGGCGTTGCTGCAGGTGCAGGTGCTAATATTGCTTTTGCTTGCGATGTGGTGGTTAGTAAATCTTCTGCTTCATTTATTCAAGCATTTTCTAAAATTGGATTGATTCCAGATAGTGGTGGAACCTATACCCTTCCTAGATTAATTGGTTTTCAAAGAGCCAGTGCACTCATGATGCTGGGTGATAAAGTTTCTGCTGCTGATGCATTGCAAATGGGCATGTTATACAAAGTGTTTGAAGACGATGCATTTGAAATAGAAAGTAAAAAAATAGCATTACAGTTGGCGCAAATGCCCACCAAAGCATTGGGCTATATCAAAGCAGCATTGAATGCTTCAGCTACGAATGATATCAGTAGCCAATTGGCATTAGAAGATGAATTACAACAAAAAGCTGCAGCCACTGCAGATTTTAAAGAAGGCGTAGATGCATTTTTAGCTAAACGAGCACCTCAATACAAAGGACAATAATCCTAAATATTTTACTATGACACCACAGCATATTGTTGATGAAATGATGAAAGCAGATATGTTTTCTCAGTGGTTGGGCATTGAAGTGATTGCCATTCAAGAAGGGTACAGCAAAATTAAAATGCAAGTAAGACCAGAGATGATGAATGGATTGGGGATCGTGCATGGCGGGATTGCTTTTGCGTTTTCGGATAGTGCATTTGCTTTTGCTTGTAATAACAGAAATAATTTATCGGTTGCTTTAGATACTTCTATCAATTTTTTAAAGCCAGTACATGTAGGTGATACATTGATTGCAGAAGCAAAAGAATTGCACAATGGTAGATCAACAGGCTTGTATCAAATAACCATTTTAAATCAACACGAACAATTGGTGTCTATTTTTAAAGGCAACTGTTTTAGAACAGGTAAACCAGTGGTAAAAGCATCCATATGATTTATTCATTTAAGGGATTTATACCGGTAGTACACGAAAGCTCGTTTGTACATCCGCAAGCTGCTGTAACAGGCAATGTGATTATTGGAAAAAATGTTTACATAGGACCAGGTGCAGCTATTAGGGGCGATTGGGGTGCCATCATAATTGAAGACGGTTGTAATGTGCAAGAGAATTGTACCCTACATATGTTTCCAGGCACTACCGTATTACTTAAAGAAAATGCACATATAGGACATGGTGCAGTGATTCACGGAGCTACCATTGGTCGAAATTGCTTGGTTGGCATGAACGCCGTTATCATGGACAATGTAGTGCTCGAAGATGAATGCATTGTTGGTGCAATGAGTTTTATTAAAGCAGATGAACAATACCCTACTCGTTCGTTGATTGCAGGCAACCCCGCAAAAATCATTAAGCAAGTATCGGATGAAATGATTGCGTGGAAAACCAAGGGGACCCAATTATATCAACAACTTCCAAAAGACATGCAAGCATTCGCTGTTGAATGCGAACCTTTAAGAACAATTCCGGCTGATAGACCCGAACAAGAAATACTATTTGCAACTTGGAATGCAATGAAAAAGTAGCACAATTTGCAATGTTGTATCTTTGCAGCTAAATCATTCAAGTGTCGGAAAGGAATAACTTCATAGACTATATCAGAATTTTTGCCCGCAGCGGTCACGGTGGCGCAGGTGTTAGGCATTTTATGCGCAATAAATTAACTGCAATGGGAGGACCTGATGGAGGCGATGGAGGCCGAGGTGGTCATATTATTTTAAGAGGGAATAGCAATCTTTGGACCTTATTACACTTGAGGTATTTTAAAAACGTTTTAGCCGAAAATGGAGAGAACGGTAGTAAAGACAATTGTACCGGACGAGATGGAAAAGATATCATCATTGATGTTCCATTAGGCACTGTTGCAAGAGATGAAGAGACTGGAAAAATTGAAGCAGAAATTTTAGCAGACGGACAAGAATATATTTGGATGCGTGGGGGTAGAGGTGGGCTAGGCAATGGCAATTTTGCTACCCCAACCAACCAAGCACCCGACCATGCACAACCAGGAGAACCTGGCATAGAAGGTTGGAAAAATATTGAGCTGAAAGTATTGGCAGACGTGGGTTTGGTAGGATTTCCAAATGCAGGAAAATCTACTTTATTATCGTCAATAACCGCCGCTAAACCTAAGATTGCCAATTACGCATTTACTACATTGATTCCTCAATTAGGCATGGTAGAATACCGTGATTCAAAATCATTTTGTATTGCAGATTTACCGGGTATTATTGAAGGCGCTGCGGAAGGAAAAGGATTGGGACATCGTTTCTTAAGACATATTGAACGCAACTCCGTTTTATTGTTTTTAATTCCGGCAGACAGCAATGACCATGGTAAAGAATTTGAGATCCTGCGCCAAGAATTGAGAAATTACAATGAAGACATGTTGCAGAAAGATTTCATCATCGCGATCAGTAAAAGCGATATGTTGGATGATGAATTAAAAGAAGCCATCAGTAAAGAATTACCGGCCAATATTCCACATGTATTCATTTCTTCGGTGACCAATAAGGGCTTAACCGAGCTGAAAGACCTACTTTGGGAGACTTTGAACAAGCCAGTTAAATAATTTAATCGTTTCATTTTCAATTACTTACACCAAAAATTTAATTTTTTGGGTTACCTTTTATTCATTGGGGTATTAATGTGTATAGTGTACACTAAGCTTTTTCGTTTGCTGTTGCCATTTGAGAAGAATTGATTTACTCACAGTAAAATTTGAAAAGTATGAAAAAGCAAACAATCGTTACCAGTGTTAAGAGAATCGTTTTTGGATCTGTGGTGTCTTCATTGATGTTTTTATCGGCCAACGCGTCTGTATCTCCTGTAAGAGCTTATGATATATCTACTAAAAGCAATGCAGAAGTAAAGTACAGCGGAATTGATAGAAATCAATTACACACCATTCAGGTAAAATTCAGCAACCCAACGGGTGAATCTTTTAACCTAATCATTACAGATGCCAACAATGAATTGGTATTCAAAGGCAATTACACTGAGAAAGATTTCAACAAAACTTTTAAATTCCCTAAAGACGAATCAAGCAAATTGTCTTTTGTAATTGAAGAAGTAAAGTCAAAGAAATCTGAGCAGTACAATGTAAGTTTTGAAACCATTGTTATTGAAAACGCTGTAATCAGCAAAAATTAATTTAAAACTGAGCATGAAAAAAAGAGGCACTCAATTGAGTGCCTCTTTTAATTTATTGTAACAATAAGTTATTAACCTACTGCTTCAGACTTCATGCTCTTAGAAACTTTAGAACGTTCGTTCTCATCTAAAATAGATTTACGCATACGAATATTCTTAGGCGTTACTTCAATACACTCATCTTGCTGAATATATTCCATACACTCTTCTAAAGTAAACTGCAATTTTGGAACAATTCTCACTGCATCATCACTTCCGCTTGCACGGTGGTTGGTGAGTTTTTTCATTTCCACTGCATTCACATTTAAATCTCCTGGCTTAATATGTTCTGCAATAATTTGACCAACATATACTTCATCTCCTGGATCTACAAAGAAAGATCCACGATCTTGTAACTTATCAATTGAATAAGCAGTAGTTACTCCTTGGAACTTCGCAATTAATACGCCATTGCTTCTTCCAGGAATTGGTCCTTTCCATGGTTTGTAATCAATAAAGCGATGCGCCATTACAGCTTCACCTGCAGTACCGGTTAGCATTTGAGAACGTAGACCAATCAACCCTCTTGAAGGTATTTCAAACTCAAGGTGTTGCATTTCGCCCTTCGATTCCATGATTTGCATTTCACCTTTACGCTGGGTTACTAAGTCAATTACTTTACCACTGAATTCTGAAGGCACATCTACTACTAGGTTCTCATAAGGCTCGTGTTTTTTACCATCAATGGTTTTAACCAATACCTGCGGATTACCTACCGTCAATTCATATCCTTCTCTACGCATGGTTTCTACCAATACGCCTAAGTGCAAAATACCTCTACCAAATACTAAGAAACTATCTGCACTGTCTGTATCTTCTACTCTTAATGCTAAGTTCTTTTCGGTTTCTTTCATTAAACGATCACGCAAGTGACGTGAAGTAACAAACTTACCATCTCTACCAAAGAATGGTGAGTTGTTAATGCTGAATGTCATACTCATGGTAGGCTCATCCACACTAATGATTGGCAAACCTTCTGGGTTTTCCAAATCAGCAATGGTATCTCCAATATTGAACTCTTCTAATCCTACTACCGCACAAAGATCTCCAGATAAAACTTCTGTTACTTTACGCTTACCCATTCCTTCAAACACATACAATTCTTTTACTTTCATTCTTTTGAAAGTACCATCTGCTTGAACCAATGCAATGGATTGTCCTTCTTTAATAGAACCTCTGGTTACTTTACCAATGGCAATTCTACCTAAGAATGAAGAATAATCTAATGAAGTAATTTGTAACTGAAGCGTTCCTTCGTTTACTTTAGGAGCTGGTACATATTTAATGATACCATCCATTAAAGGAAATATATCTTCTGTTTGTGTTAAGCTATCATTGAACCAACCGTTCTTTCCACTACCATAAAAAGTAGGGAAGTTTAATTGCTCTTCTGTTGCGTCTAAGTTGAAGAATAATTCAAAAACCGCATCGTGTACCTCGTCTGGTCTACAGTTGGGTTTGTCTACTTTATTAATTACCACAATAGGATGCAAGTTTAATTGCAATGCTTTCTGCAATACAAAACGTGTTTGAGGCATTGGTCCTTCAAAAGCATCCACCAATAAAATAACCCCATCGGCCATTTTCAATACGCGTTCTACTTCACCACCAAAATCACTGTGGCCTGGTGTATCAATTACATTGATTTTGTAACCATTGTAAGTAACAGCAGCATTTTTACTGAAGATGGTGATACCACGCTCTCTTTCTAAATCGTTGCTGTCCATAATTAACTCACCAGCATCCTGGTTGTCTCTAAATACTTTAGTTGCACCTAAAATTCGGTCTACTAAAGTTGTTTTGCCATGGTCAACGTGTGCGATGATGGCAATGTTTCTTATTTCCATTATTGTGTATTTGACTCAGTATCAATCAATTAGATGATTCATACTGTTTATTTGAGCGGCAAAGGTACGGCTTTAACGTGGGGCAGCAAGTAAATAAGGGTCATTATTCTGTTAACTAT
>JBMLPQ010000311.1:0-3627 GCA_049242025.1 Sediminibacterium sp. | reverse complement strand
TTTAATTCATCATAAAACAAACGCCATAGTTTTTTCAAGAAACGATGTACCCCTTCAATACCCTTGGTATCCCAAGGTTTGCTCTGGTCAACCGGGCCTAAGAACATTTCGTACATCCTAAATGTATCGGCACCATATTTCTCTACCAATACATCCGGATTCACCGTATTGAATTTGCTCTTCGACATTTTTTCTACTTCAGCACCACAGATATATTTGCCGTTTTCTAATACAAAAGTGGCATTGGCATATTCACCATTGCGCCATTGTTTAAATGCAGCAATATCTAATTCATATCCATCCACAAAATTGACGTCTACATGAATTGGATTGGTATCGTATTCACTAATTAAACCGGCTGAAATAAATTCGTTTGGATTTTGCTTATTCCTATAAACGAATCTAGAACTACCCTGAATCATTCCTTGGTTCAAGAGTTTTCTGAAAGGTTCATCAAAACTGATATGGCCTAAATCGAATAATACTTTGGTCCACAATCTGCTGTAGAGTAAATGCCCCACAGCGTGTTCCGTTCCCCCAATATATAAGTCTACCTGATTCCAATAATCACTTACTTTTTTATCGCAGAATGCCTCGTTATTATGCGGATCCATATAACGTAAAAAATACCAACTACTACCTGCATAACCCGGCATGGTATTGGTTTCTAGCGCACCGCCAGGAACAATAGCATCATATTGATGAATCCATTCAGGAATATTGGCCAGCGGTCCTTCTCCCTCCGGCCCCGGCGCATAACTATCCACTTCAGGCAAAGTCAAAGGCAAGTTCGATTCATCTAAAGGATACGCGATACCGTCTTTCCAAATAATCGGAAATGGCTCACCCCAGTAACGCTGTCTGCTGAAAGCAGCATCCCGCATTTTATAATTCACTTTTCTTTTACCAATGCCCAATTCAACCAGCTTGTCAATAACGATTGCAATAGCATCTTTTAAAATAACTCCATCTAAAAATTCGCTATTTGACAATGCCACATCCTTGGTTGAATTGGCTTCTACCCCATTAAAATGTTCTCCAATAATATTGGTGATAGGAATATTAAAATGCTTGGCAAATTTGAAATCCCTTTCATCTCCGCAAGGCACAGCCATGATGGCTCCAGTACCATATCCAGCTAATACATATTCAGAAATCCAAATAGGAATCGGGCGTTGGTTAAAAGGATTCAATGCATAAGCACCTGTAAAGCAACCAGTGATTTTTTTCTCCGCTTGGCGCTCTCTGTCACTACGGCTTTTAACGTAAGTAATATATTCTTCAACCGCTTGTTTTTGTTCTACAGTCGTGATTTGTTCAATCAACTCATGCTCAGGAGCCACCACCATAAAGTCTACCCCAAAAATGGTATCAGGTCTGGTAGTATATACGCGCAATGATTGGTTGTTTGCAGCACCATCAATCGCAAAATCTATTTCTGCTCCATAAGATTTTCCAATCCAATTGGTTTGCATTTCGCGCATGGCTTCGCTGAATTCAATTTGATCTAAGCCGCTGATTAATCGATCTGCATATTCGGTTATGCGCAAATACCATTGTCTTAATTTTTTCTTCACTACCGGATGACCACCTCTTTCACTCAATCCATTGACTACTTCATCATTGGCCAATACCGTACCCAGGGCTTCGCACCAGTTTACTTCGCCATAGCCACAAAAAGCCAAACGATATTGCATTAAAATATCTTGCTGTTCTTTTTCAGAAAAAGCTTTCCATTCAGCTGCTGTAAAATGAAGTTGATCATTGGCAGGACATTCATGTATATTGTTCCCTTCTTTTTCAAATGAAGCAATCAACTCGGTAATGGGCGTTGCTTTTTGAGTATGCCTGTTTAAAAATGAATTGAACAACTGCAAGAAAATCCACTGTGTCCATTTATGATAAGCAGGCTCACAGGTTCTTACTTCCCTACTCCAATCGTAAGAAAAACCAATATTGTCTAACTGTTTTCTGAAATTATTGATGTTTTGAACGGTGCTAGTGGCAGGATGAACACCATGTTCAATGGCATATTGTTCTGCTGGCAAACCAAAAGCATCATAGCCCATTGGATGTAATACATTAAAGCCTTTTAATCTTTTATACCTGCTAAAAATATCAGAAGCAATATAACCCAAAGGATGGCCTACATGCAAACCCGCACCACTAGGATAAGGAAACATATCCAATACATAGTACTTGGGTTTATCGCTGATATTAGGAACCGTATACGCTCCAGAATTTTTCCAATGCCCCTGCCATTTTTGTTCAATTGCTCTAAATTGATAGTCCATCTTGCCTGCCCTTTTTATTTATTTGCGTTTCTTTAACGCCTGCCCAAAAATATTCGCTTATTTTCAACACAGGTTTAGGGGTGCAAATGTAAGTCATTAGCCGTCAAAACCCTACATTTGTAGCGTTCTAACAGTATAGCTCTCGTTTAGCGAAGCGGCATAAAAAGGAATAAATATTATGGCTCAAGCAGGAAAAGCATCATTGAAGCGGGGGAAACCCAATTATATCTACACCGTTGTGGGAGTAGCTTTGGTACTATTGATCATGGGAATCATGGGTTGGTTTTTTCTAAATCTAAATGCGGTTGGCAATACCTTTAAAGAAGATATCAGGCTGAGCGCCTACATGAGAACCCTGAACAAAGACACAATTGCCCAAATTCAACAGTTTATTACCGCAAAACCTTACGCTAAGAACGTAGTGTATGTAGACAAAAACACCGCTAGAGAAATCTGGAACAAAGAGAATAACGAAGATTGGGCAAAAATTTTGGATATAAACCCATTGCCAGAAAGCATTGATTTTTATGCAAAAGCCGAATATGTAAATAAAGACAGTTTGGCTGTGATCAGTGCCGATTTAATGGCCGCTTATGGCAATCAAATTACCGATTTACAATACCCACAAAGCTTAGTAACCAGTTTAAACGAAAGAGCGTCTAAAATTGGATTAATCTTTTTGGTAGTGGCCATTACCCTTTGTGTAATTGTGATTTTTAGTATTGATAATACCATCCGATTGGCCATGTTTAGCAATCGATTCTTGATTAAGACCATGCAAATGGTGGGAGCAACGCAGTCTTTTATTGCACGCCCGCTCAATATTCGCGCAGTGGTTAATGGACTCATTAGTTCAGGGATTGCGATTATATTAATGTTCTCATTGATTGGCTGGGCCGAATCTCAATTCCCCCAATTAAAAGCCATCCGAAATACCAATCATACTTTACTACTATTTGGCGGTTTGATTATCTTAGGAGTAGGTATATCTTTATTAAGCACCCATAGAAGTGTGTTGAAATACTTGAAAATGAAATTAGACGATTTATATTAGTTGATTTTAGCAATCTGATTTAAAAAACGATAAATATTTAAAATGAGCACAACCAATAAAACCACCCCACTTTTCTCAAAAGAAAATTTCGTATTAATGCTAGTTGGTGGACTAGTGATTGCATTGGGTATGTTTTTAATGAGCGGAGGAAAGAGCGAAGACCCGAATGTATTTGCTAATAATGAAGTATACAGCAGCACAAGAATTACTGTAGCACCTATATTAATAGTATTGGGCTTATTAATTGAAGTATACGCCATTTTTAAGAAGCCAAAAACT
>JBMLPQ010000310.1:0-3745 GCA_049242025.1 Sediminibacterium sp. | reverse complement strand
TAGCAGCACCTAAAGCAACTACTTCATCAGGGTTTACACTTCTGTTTGGTTTTTTACCAAAGAATGTTTCAACAATTTCTTGCACTTTAGGAATACGAGTAGAACCTCCTACTAATATCACTTCATCAATTTCAGATTTGCTGTAACCAGCATCTTTTAATGCAGCTTCGCAAGGCTTCAAGCAACGAGCAAATAAGTTGTCTGCTAAAGCTTCAAACTTAGCTCTTGTTAACTTTAGTACTAAGTGCTTTGGAACACCGTCTACTGCAGTGATATAAGGTAAGTTGATTTCAGTTTCAGAAGAAGAGCTTAACTCTACTTTTGCTTTTTCAGAAGCTTCTTTCAAACGCTGTAAAGCCATAGGGTCTTTGCGTAAATCAATTGCTTCTTGAGATTTAAACTCATCTGCCAACCAGTCCATGATTACTTTATCGAAGTCATCACCACCTAAGTGGGTATCACCATTGGTAGATTTTACTTCAAACACCCCATCTCCTAGTTCAAGGATAGAAATATCGAAAGTACCACCCCCTAAGTCGAACACGGCAATCTTTTGATCGGCATGTTTTTTATCTAAACCATAAGCCAAAGCCGCAGCAGTAGGCTCATTCACAATTCTTCTAACATTTAAACCAGCAATTTCACCGGCTTCTTTTGTAGCCTGACGTTGTGCGTCGTTAAAATAAGCAGGAACAGTAATGACTGCTTCGCTTACTTCATGACCTAAATAATCTTCAGCAGTCTTTTTCATTTTCTGCAAAATCATCGCAGAAATTTCTTGTGGAGTGTACATGCGGTCTTCAATTTGTACTCTCACAGTATTGTTATCGCCTTTGGCAACTTGATAGCTCCAATGGCTAATTTCTTCGGTTACTTCGTCAAAACGACGACCCATGAAACGCTTTACACTGGTAATAGTGTTTTGAGGGTTAGTGATTGCCTGTCTTTTAGCAGGATCTCCTACTTTTCTTTCTCCATTCTTTAAGAATGCTACTACCGATGGCGTAGTTCTACGTCCTTCGTCATTTGCAATGACTACAGGCTCATTACCTTCCATAACGGATACACAGCTGTTGGTGGTACCGAGGTCTATTCCAATAATTTTTGCCATAATATTTGTTTTCTATTACAGCTTATTATTCAATCATTATGCCACGGGCAGGAAACGTGAAATATTGTCATACTATGGAGGAAATTGAACTGTTAGGGACATTTTAGCTACCAAAAAGTCTGTTTCAACCCAATTTTAAGGTCATTTTAGCGGTTGCAATGACATTATTTTAAAGACTTTGCCTTGAAAGTGAAGTTCTTTTGAGAGAAATAACTAAACATCACCACAAATACCGTGGTTAACATTTTAGAGGGGGTTGGGTACCATCCAAAACTGTCTACAAAAATTTTGAGGAAGATATAATTGAGTAAAATACAGCCAAATACCACCAAAAAATACTTGCCCAATTGTTCTCTTTTGGTAACTGAAGTTTCCTGAAAAACAACATACCTACTCAAATAAAAACCGATAGGGAAAGTTATAATAAAGCTCATCATGAAGGAAGCAATATGGGGGCTTATAATTAGTGATCCAAGGTTTATGGTGTTTTTATGAAGCACAAAATTATAGGCAATAAAAAAAAGGGCAATATCTAAAACCGTATTAAAACCTCCACAAGCCGCATAGCGATAGGTTTGTTTGGGCATTAGCTTTTGGAACATTGGATAGAACCAATCCACCACCGAAAGGATGAAATGACTAATGTATTTGTGCAGCTTTTGCATAACTGGCGGCGAAGGTAGCTTATAAATTGTTAGTTTTGCATCCCGAAATTGTTAAGATTATGAGCGTGGTAAATAGGATTAAACAAGCAGCAGCAAGCAGTATCCATCAATTATATGGTTCCTCGGTACAACCCGAACAAGTGTTGGTAAATCAAACCAAACCAGAATTTGAAGGAGATTATACGGTGGTATTATTTGCATTTGTAAAAGAATTGAAAAAATCACCCGAGCAATTAGGACAAGAATTGGGAACAGAAATGGTAGCGCGTTTTCCTGAACTATTCACTGCCTTTAATGTGGTAAAGGGATTTTTGAACTTGACAATTGATGGTGCATATTGGAAAGGGTTCTTGATGAATCATTTTAATGATTCTTTATTTGGCCACTCTGCTCCTACTGGCAATACCGTAATGGTAGAATATTCATCGCCCAATACCAATAAGCCCTTGCATTTAGGGCATTTGAGAAATAATTTTCTGGGAAGAAGCATAGCCGAAATTTTAAAAGCAACGGGTAATGAAGTAGTAAAAACTTGTATAGTAAATGATAGAGGCATTCATATTTGTAAAAGTATGATTGCCTGGAAGCGATATGCCAATGGAGCAACCCCTGCGAGTACCCAAATGAAAGGCGATCATTTTGTAGGGGATTACTATGTTAAGTTTAATGACGCGTATAAAGCAGAAATTGCCGATTTGACGGCAAAAGGAATAACAGCAGAACAAGCAGAAAAAGAAGCACCTATTATGAAAGAAGCCCAGCAAATGTTATTAGACTGGGAAGCTGGAGACCCCGCGGTGATGGAGTTGTGGAAGAATATGAATGGATGGGTTTATGAAGGATTTGATGCTACTTATAAAAGAATAGGAACCGACTTCGATAAAATTTATTACGAAAGCAATACTTATTTATTAGGCAAGGATTTAGTAGATAAAGGATTAGCAGAAAAAGTGTTTTATCAGAAGGAAGACAATAGTGTTTGGATAGATTTAACAGGCGATGGATTAGACGAAAAGTTGGTAAGAAGAAAAGATGGAACATCCGTTTACATCACACAAGACATTGGCTTGGCAGAACAGAAACAAAAAGAGTTCAATGCCAATCAAAGTATATATGTAGTGGGTGATGAACAGAATTATCATTTTAAAGTATTGAAGTTAATCTGTCAAAAATTGCAACTCCCTTCAGCAGATGGAATAGATCATTTAAGTTATGGGATGGTAGAATTACCAACCGGTAAAATGAAGAGCCGAGAAGGCACTGTTGTAGATGCAGATGATTTAGTAGATGAAATGATCACCATAGCTCGAGAGAAAACAGAAGAATTGGGAAAAGTAAATGATTTTACTGAAGAAGAAAGGGCTGAATTGTATGATACCATTGGATTAGGCGCATTAAAGTTTTTCTTATTAAGAGTAGATCCTAAGAAAAAAATGGTATTTAATCCAGCAGAGAGCATAGACTTTCATGGATTCACGGGGCCATTTATTCAATATACCTATGCAAGAATCAGTAGTATTTTAAGGAAGTTGAATTATCAATCTTCAATGGAATTATTAGTTGATGCCAATGATACTTGGTTGCCATTAGAGAAAGAATTAATTGTAACAATCGAGCAGTTTCCAACAGTATTAAAAGATGCAGGAACGGAGCAAGATCCTTCTAAAGTGGCTATTTATATTTTTAATTTAGCAAAAACATTTAGTTCATTTTATAGTGAACATTCTATTGCCAATGCGGAAAGCCCTTCTAAGCAAGCATTGCGCATTATGCTATCAGTATTTACAGCAACAGCTATTAAAAATGGAATGAAAGTGTTGGGTATTAAAGTACCAGAGCGGATGTAAGAAAAATATTTTAATATTGCAGCCTACAAATAGGCGCCCGGGTGTTGAAATTGGTAGACAAGCCACCTTGAGGTGGTGGTGCTGGAAACGGCGTGCTGGTTCGAATCCAGTCTCGGGCACAA
>JBMLPQ010000309.1:0-12813 GCA_049242025.1 Sediminibacterium sp. | reverse complement strand
CATCGGTATCGCTCAAGCCTTGGTTGGGCATTCTAACCAAACACAATTCTAGTTGTGCTTGAACTTTAGGATCTTTTTCAATCATTGGGTCGGGGTTAGATATAAAGTTTAAAATCCAATAAGGAGTGTTTCTTGTGGTTACTCCTTTCCATCCCGGGCCAACCAATCTTTCTTCGGTTAGTTTATGGCAAGAAGTACACTTAGTAGCAGAAATAGCTTCTCCTTTACTTGCCATTGCCTTATCAATAGCACCCAATGTTATATTGGATTCATTAAATTTTCCTTCACCGCGTTTAGGATCATAGTCCGAAGGCGAGGCATTTGTTGCAGCACTTGCTTCTGGAACTGCTTCTGTAGATTCTGCTTTTGGACCCCCGCCACCGCAAGCTATAATAGCCCAACAGAGCGCTGTCATAAGTACAAAAACAATTGGTTTTTTATTCATAACTGTAAGTTTTGCATAAAGCTAAAAAAGTCAAAATCCAATGTTTATGATTGCAGTCATACTTATAAAAAGTTTGTACATTATAATATTCTTATTTTGCAGTATGATTTCTCTTTTAAATCTGACAGGAAGTTGGCTTGATAAGCTCATTAAGGCTGATCAAGAATTGTTTTTATTATTAAACACCGCATACACTCATCCTGTTTTAGATGCAATTTATCCCTGGTTTAGAGAAGGGAATACTTGGATGCCTTTGTATTTATTCATCATTGTATTGGCCCTAGTAAATTTTAAACAAAAAGCTTTCGCATTTATTTTATTTGCTGTGCTTACAGTTGTGTTAACCGATCAAATAAGCAGTAGTTTAATCAAGCCTTTTTTTGAAAGACCTAGACCTTGCAGAGATCCCTATTTGATGAATCAAATTAGAATGTTATTAAATGGTTGTTCAGGTGGATATAGTTTTACCTCTTCACATGCAACCAATCATTTTGGGTTTGCTATTTATATAATGTTTACGTTAAGTAATTTAATTGGGAAGTGGAAGTATGCTTTTTTAGTTTGGGCTGCCGCAATTGCATACGGTCAAGTGTATGTTGGGGTTCATTACCCATTGGATATTTTCTTTGGCGCTTTGTTAGGGTCATTCATCGGATTTGTAACTGCTTATTTTCACAACAAGACTGCAGGTAAAATAACTTCAGCAGATATAAATAATTATTTGAGCCATGGTATCCAATAAGTTTTTTTATACCGTTATTGGAAGTTGTATAATCATTTACATACTTGGAATTTTCAATATTCCATTAATGGATGTTGATGCTTCCCAATATGCTTCTATTAGTAGAGAAATGATAGAGCGAGATAGCTTTTTACAAATTTTTGATCGGGGTCAAAATTATTTAGATAAACCTCCTTTATTATTTTGGTTATCTGCAATCAGTATGCAATTGTTTGGGGTGTACGATTGGGCATATCGACTCCCTTCTCTATTGGTATTACTTGCAGGCATTTATGCTACTTATCAGTTTGCCAACATTTATTACGGCTCTACTATAGCAAAATTGAGTGCCATTATTTTAGCTTCTTCGCAAGCACTATTTTTAATCAGCCATGACGTTAGGACCGATACTATGCTGATGGGCTGGGTCATGCTTTCCATTTGGCAATTGGCATTATGGTTCAAACTTCAACGTTGGGCAAACTTTATGTTGGCATTTGTTTTTATTGGATGCGGAATGATGACTAAAGGCCCAATTGCATTAATGGTTCCAGGGCTTGCATTTGCTAGTCATTTTTTATTACAAAGGAATTGGAAACAGTTTTATAGATGGGAGTATTTAGTCGGCATTTTGATTATAGGCATTATTTTATTGCCCATGTGTATAGGGCTTTATCAGCAATACGATTTACAACCGGGTAAACTGATTAATGGTAGACCTATCAATTCAGGGCTTCGCTTTTATTTTTGGACTCAAAGTTTTGGAAGATATACAGGAGAAAATTTCTATCATGAGATGAGCTATTTCACTTTCTTGTTAGAGAATATGTTTTGGAGTTTTCTGCCTTGGATCTTTTTTTTCTTGCCAGCACTATTTTTTGTAATCAAAGATTTATTCAAGTATAAATTCCAAATATCTAGCGAGCAAGAATTTATTACTACTGGAGGGTTCATTTTAACTTACATTATATTAGCCAGAAGCCAAGCTCAATTACCCCATTATATATTTGTGGTTTACCCCCTTGCTGCTATCATTACTGGTAAATTTTTATATGACTTATTATACCTTAACAAAGCAGTAAAATGGCAAAAACCATTATACTATTTCCATCTATTTATTTTCGTTTTACTATGGATCGCTATCATTGTTTTAACTGGTTGGGTATTTGAAAGCGTTTCGTTCTTATTTTCTATTTTGGCAATCATTGGGTTTGGTCTATTTGTTTGGGTTGCTACTAAAAAAACAGCTTTAATCCCAACAGCGTTGGCTATTGCCCTAATCACTAGTATTGGAGTTAATTTTCTTCTAAGTAGTTCCTTTTATCCCCACCTATTGCAGTATCAAATGGGTAATGACGCCGCAAAAGCTATTCAAGAAAAACAATTCAATGCCACTGATATTAAGTTGTATGGAATTCATAACAGCAATGCCCTTCATTTTTATGCAAAGCATATTTTCGACTATGAATCAAATAAGCAACTGTTTAAACCAACAGAAAAAGTATTAACGAGTAAAGACAGTGTGGGGGTTTTCAAGAATTTGTTTACAGCGGCTGAAATAGTACATGAGGGTAACCATTTTTCTGTTTCTATGTTAACATTTCAGTTTTTAAATCCTGCTTCTAGGGCGAAAGTAACTGGTCGCTATGTAATTTTAGATTTAGACGGCAAGCCTTAGACTGCTTATTTTTACTTATTTTTACCCAAATGATGGAAATTTTTCTGATACTTTTTTTGATAATTGTCAACGGGCTTTTCTCTATGGCAGAAATTGCCTTGGTTTCAGCAAGAAAAGCACGTTTAGAAGCACAAGCAGCAAAAGGAGATGATGATGCAGCCAAAGCCCTCAAACTGGCCAACCATCCTGATACTTTTTTGTCAACCGTTCAAATTGGTATTACTTTAATTGGAGTTTTAACTGGTATTTTTTCGGGTGATAAGTTCAAGGAACCACTTGCAGCTTGGTTGTCAGGGTTTAGTGGATTGGCTGAATATAGTACAACCATTTCTACCACCATTATCGTCATTATTGTAACTTATTTTTCACTTGTTTTAGGGGAATTAGTACCCAAAAGGATTGGATTAAGTAATCCAGAACGCATTGCTAAATCGGTTGCAGGACCAATGCGTGTAGCGGGATGGATTACATTCCCTTTTATTTGGTTGCTATCTAAGTCTTCTCATTTTATAGTGAAATTGCTCAGGATTAAAGCCAATGAAAACCAGGTAACAGAAGAAGAAATTAAAGCCATCATTAGTGAAGGCACCGAACAGGGCACGATTGAAGAAGCCGAGCAAGAAATTATTGAAAGGGTTTTTCATTTGAGCGACCGAAACATTACTTCTTTAATGACGCATAGAAGCGATATTGAATGGTTAGAAGGAGACAAGAAAGTAGGAGAGGTAAGGGCTCAATTGCAAGATATGATTCACTCTGTTTATCCAGTTTGTGAAGAAGATATTGATCATATTAAAGGGGTTGTTTCCATTAAAGATTTATTTACGGCAGATGCAGACGCTAGTATTTTTTCTATAATGCGATCTGCTATGTATGTACCAGAGAATAACTCTGCTTACCAAGTATTAGAAAAATTTAAGCAAACTAAAATTCACCAATGTTTTATTGTGGATGAATATGGCAGTGTGCAGGGATTGATGACCTTGAATGATATTTTAGAAGCGATTGTAGGCGATATTCCACAGGAAGAAGATGAAGACTATGAAATTATTAGGCGTGCGGATGGTTCATATTTAATTGATGCGCAGATTCCTTTTTATGATTTCTTGAGCAAATTCGATAAAACCGAATGGATGGAAAAATGGGAACAAGATTTTAATACCCTTGCGGGGTTCATTATCCATCATTTAGAAAGAATCCCTAAAACAGGCGAGACATTAGAATGGGAATCTTTTACATTCGAGATTGTAGACATGGACAACCATCGAATTGATAAAGTGATGGTTACTACCAGCGAAGACTTGGTTACTGAAGACTAAAAACTAAAGCTAGTTGATTTATTAGGAAAGTCTAATTTGTAGCTTTTTTGATTCCCCTTACTTTTTACATGAAACAAATTAATTTGACTGCTTTCGAAATCGTGTAAAATAGAGCAGTTGATATCTACATTGTTCATTTCTTTTATTTCCGATACCTCAAAATAAGACCAAGTACTCTCTTTTATAATTTCATACCCAATATAGTTGAGCTTTACAGCTTTCCCATTAATTTTTAATTGAAGGGTTTTAGTAATATATTGATTAATCTGTTGATCAATAATTGCTTTGTTTTTTGGTTTGAGAATATCAATCGTTGTGGTAGTATTTTTTTGGAGTGTCTTTTCTAAGTCGTCAGTAAATATCCTAACGCTGATTTCTGCAGTAGCATCTTTTGCATTATGATCAATTTCAATTACTGAAACATAAAATGGATGCAGAAAGGATAGACTTGCTGTAATTAACCATTGGATAAATATTGTTGCCATTGAACCAATTTATTTATTGCAAATGTCGGTTTTAATTTAAATTGCTCCTATGAATGATTTTGGCCTTTTTTTTGAAATGGGATATCAGCATATTGCTGATCTCAATGGAATTGATCATATTTTATTTGTGGTGGCATTATGCATACGCTACCAGTTTGCAGATTGGAAGAAGTTATTGTGGTTAATTACTGCATTTACAATTGGTCACTCAATTACCCTGGCTTTAAGTGTTTTCAATATTTTAAACTATTCCACTGATTGGATAGAATTTTTAATTCCAATAACCATCTTAGTGACTGCTATCAGCAATGTCTTTGTTAAAAAGTTTGCTTTCAAGGCTAAATTCCCGATTATTTACTTTTTTGCCCTTTTTTTTGGCCTAATTCATGGTCTAGGGTTTAGCAATTATCTGAAGAGCTTATTGAGTAAGGGGGAAAATATTGTTCCAGAATTGTTGGCTTTTAATCTTGGATTAGAAGCTGGACAACTCTTGATTGTACTAAGCATTCTATTTATTTCACTTATATTCGTAAATCTTTTCAAAGTTAATAGAAGGGAATACATTCTGTTTATTTCAGGAGGTGTTTTTGCCATTGCCCTTCAAATGGCTTTAGAAAGAATCCCATTTTTATAAATCAACACAATTATGAAGAAAATTGCGGTGTTTTTAGTTGCATCTGTCTTTGCTTTAAGCAGTCAGGCGCAAAACATCATGAACAATCCCAGTTCTAACCACGGCAACAAGTTTGAGCAGTTAGGTACTATTTTACCTACGCCAAATGAATACAGAACGGCAAGTGGTGCTCCGGGTCCTAAGTATTGGCAGCAAAGAGCTGACTATGTAATTAAAGCAGAGTTAGACGAAGCCAATCTTAAATTAAAGGGAACAGAAACAGTTACTTACTTTAATAACTCTCCTGATGTATTAACTTATTTGTGGTTGCAATTAGACGAGAATGAGCATAGCTCTAAGAATAATGCAAATTATCAAGATGCATCTGCTATGCCACGTCAATTAACTACAGCGGCATTAGACAATATGGCTGAAGCCAAAAAAGACAATGGTAATGGACATATTATTTCTTCGTTAACTGATGCTACTGGTAAAGCATTAAAGTATACCATTAATCGTACTATGATGCGCATTGATTTGCCAAGCCCTTTAAAACCTGGCCAAAAATTCGTATTCAATGTAGCTTGGAGTTATAAAGTAACCAACCGCATGACTGTTGGTGGTAGAGGTGGATATGAAACCTTAGAAGATGGAAATAATTTGTTTACCATGGCACAGTGGTTTCCTCGTTTATGTGTGTACAGCGATTTTCAAGGATGGCAAAACCAGCAGTTTACTGGCAGAGGAGAATTTGCATTAGCTTTTGGTAATTATGATGTAACCCTTACCGTTCCTGCTGATCATATTGTATTAAGTACGGGTGTTTGTCAGAACTATGCACAGGTATTGAGCCCTGCTCAAATGGCTAGATGGAATCAAGCCCAAACTGCAAAAGAGCCTGTTGAAATTGCAACTTTAGCGGAAGCGAATAGCAAAGAAAATACAAAGAGCACACAGAAAAAAACTTGGGTGTACAAGGCAGAAAATGTGCGTGATTTTGCTTGGACAACTAGTCGTAGATATATCTGGGATGCAATGCCTGTATATGTAGAAGGTAAGAAGATCATGTGTATGAGTGGATATCCTAAAGAAGCTTATGGCTTATATAGAAAATATTCTACTAAAGTAGTAGCACATACCATCAAATCTTACTCTAAATTCTCTATTCCTTATCCATATCCAGTGGCTCAAAGTATTGAAGCTTCTAATGGAATGGAATACCCAATGATTTGTTTTAATAATGGTAGAACCAATAAAGATGGTTCTTACAGTGAGCAAACCAAAGTGGGAATGATTGGCGTAATTGTTCACGAAGTAGGACATAATTTCTTCCCAATGATTGTGAATAGCGACGAGCGTCAGTGGAGTTGGATGGATGAGGGTATTAATAGCTTTGTTCAATATTTAACCGAAGAATTGTTCGATAATAAATATCCTTCAAGAGGTGGTCCAGCATGGGGAATTGCAGGTTATATGCGCTTGCCTAAAGAGCAACTAGAGCCAATTATGACCAATAGCGAAAATATTATCCTTTTTGGACCTAATGCTTATACCAAGCCAGCAACCGGCTTAAATATACTTCGCGAAACCATCATGGGCCGTGAATTATTTGATTATGCTTTTAAAGAGTATGCAAGAAGATGGGCATTTAAACATCCAACCCCTGCAGACTTGTTCCGTACTATGGAAGATGCGAGTGCTGAAGATTTGGATTGGTTCTGGAGAGGTTGGTTCTATGGCATTGATCCAGTTGATATTGCGATTGATACTGTTAAACATGCGGTAATGAATCCTGATGCAGTTCCTTCTGCTTCTCAAGGGCCTTCTCAAAGTATGTCATTAGCAAAGCCATTATTTAGCGGTGCTGCAGCGTTTGATGATATTTCTAAACAAAGAAATAGAAACGATAAAAGCATTGTTTTCCAAACTGATATAGACACAAGTTTAAGAGATTTTTATTGGAGATATACGCGTGGTTTAGAGCCATATGATTCAACTGTTAAATTCTCATTCCCTGCTCCAACACCTCCAACTGCTTTAACAGAGGAAGAAAAAAGCAAGTACAAAGATGTTAATTTGTATGAAGTTACTTTTTCTAATAAGGGGGGATTGGTGATGCCGATTATTGTAGAATTTACTTTTGAAGACGGAACCACCGAAATGGAAAGAATTCCTGCACAAATTTGGAGAAAGAACGAGCAGAAAGTAACCAAGTTGTTCATGACTACTAAAAAAGCTAAAGCGATTAAAGTAGATCCAATGAGAGAAACTGCTGATATTAATGAAGGAAATAATAACTGGCCTAAAAACGGTGTAACACCTGAGCCTAGCAAGTTCAGCTTATTTAAGGGTGCTGCAGGTAGGGCTCGTGGCGCATCATTTGGAGTGAATCCAATGCAAAACGCAATGCAGAAAGCCAATAAATAATTGAATAAATATATAAATGAATGCCACCTGTTTAAATACGGGTGGCATTTTGTATTTTAGCTAACCTTATGAAGTTGACTAAATTAAGATTTATGAAAAAAATTGTTTTCTTCCTTTTTGTATCAATGATTGGCGTGGTTGCACACGCGCAAAACATCATGAACAATCCAACATCTAATCATGGGAACAAATTTGAACAGCTAGGTACCATTTTGCCTACTCCCAATGAATATAGAACTGCGAGTGGAGCACCAGGCCCAAAATACTGGCAGCAAAGAGCAGACTATGTTATTAAAGCTAGTCTAGATGAGGCCAAGCTTCAATTAACCGGAACAGAAACCATTACTTACTATAATAATGCACCAGATATATTAACCTATATATGGTTACAGCTAGATGAGAATCAGCATAGTACAGTCAACAATGCCAATTATCAAGATGCATCAACCCTTGAAAATGCCATTGCAACCAATCAATTGGAAAAGTTAGCAGCTGCAAAATCGGACAATGGCTATGGTCATAAAATTGCAAAGTTGACAGATGCTTTGGGTAAACCGTTGAAGTATATTATCAATAAAACAATGATGCGCATTGATTTGCCAGCTCCTCTTAAGCCTGGTCAAAAATTTATTTTCAATGTAGCATGGAGTTATAAAATTGCAGATAGAATGACTTTTGCAGGGAGAGGTGGTTATGAAATGTTAGAAGACGGGAATCATTTATTCACCATGGCACAATGGTTCCCACGTTTATGTGTATACAGTGATTTTCAAGGATGGCAAAATCAACAGTTTTCTGGTAGAGGAGAATTTGCACTCACTTTTGGTAACTACGATGTTACGTTGACTGTACCTTCTGATCATATCGTATTGAGCACAGGCGTTTGCCAAAATTATAGTCAGGTATTAAGTCCTGCTCAAATGACTCGCTGGAATCAGGCACAAACGGCAAAAGAACCCATTGAAATTGCTACTTTAGAAGAAGCCAATAAAAGAACTGAAGGGAAAGCAACCACTACCAAAACTTGGATATATAAAGCAGAGAATGTAAGAGATTTTGCTTGGACCTCTAGCAGAAGATATATTTGGGATGCAATGCCTGTTTACATTGAAGGTAAGAAAGTCATGTGTATGAGTGGCTATCCAAAAGAAGCCTATGGCTTATACCGTAAGTTTTCTACAAAAGCAGTTGCTCATACAATTAAAACTTATTCTAAATTCTCTATCCCATATCCTTATCCAGTTGCACAAAGTATTGAAGCATCAAATGGAATGGAATATCCAATGATTTGCTTTAATAACGGTAGAACCAATAAAGATGGCTCATATGCAGAAGCAACTAAATATGGTATGATTGGAGTAATAATACATGAAGTAGGGCATAACTTTTTTCCTATGATTGTAAACAGTGATGAGCGTCAATGGAGTTGGATGGATGAAGGATTGAATACATTCGTTCAATTCTTAACAGAAGAAGAATGGGATAATAAATACCCTAGTAGAAGAGGCCCAGCTAGACTAATTACCGATTACATGCGTTTACCAAAGGATCAGTTAGAGCCAATCATGACCAATAGTGATAATATTATTCAGTTTGGCCCCAATGCATATGCAAAGCCTGCAACGGGATTGAATATTTTGCGTGAGACCATCATGGGGCGCGAATTATTTGATTATGCATTTAAAGAGTATGCGAGAAGATGGGCTTTTAAACATCCAACTCCTGCAGATTTATTTAGAACAATGGAAGATGCCAGTGCGGAAGATTTAGATTGGTTTTGGAGAGGTTGGTTTTATAGCATTGAACCTTGTGATATTGCTATTGAAAACGTAAAGCATGGTGTTGTAAATACTGCTTCAAACACAGCCGCTGCTAGCAGTTCCAATCCGGTAATGCGTGGTTTAGATAAGCCATTATTTAGTGGAGCAGCAGCTTTTGATGATATTTCTAAACAAAGAAATAGAAACGATAAAAGCATTATTTTCCAAACTGATGTAGATACGAGTTTAAGAGATTTTTATTGGAGGTATACCAGAGGATTAGAAGCCTATGATTCAACTTTTAAATTTTCTTTACCAGCTCAAGCCCCACCTACTGCTTTAACTGAAGAGGAGAAGAACAAATACAAAGATGTTAATTTGTATGAAGTCAGTTTTGCCAATAAAGGTGGATTGGTAATGCCTTTAATTGTCGAATTTACTTTTGAAGATGGAACCAAAGAAACAGAAAAAATACCTGCTCAAATTTGGAGAAAGAATGAAAATAAAGTCACTAAACTTTTCATGACTACCAAAAAAGCAGTGTCTATTCAACTAGATCCGTTGAAAGAAACCGCAGATATCAATGAATCGAATAATAAATGGCCCAATGGAACGGTTTCAGAACCTTCTAAGTTCAATATTTTTAAAGCAGGAGCGGGCAGAGGAAGAGGACAATCTTCTGGTGTAAATCCAATGCAACATGCCATGCAAAAAGGACAATAAAAGATGAAGAAAGTTTGTTTGAGTATGCTTATGGGATTGGTTTGTTTGGCAGTTTCTGCAAAAACAGATACCATATCTGTTTATAGCAAAAGCATGAATAAACCTATTAAAGTAGTGGTGATTCAACCTGATAAAATTGCTAAGGATAAGAAGTTGCCAGTAGTTTATTTGCTGCACGGGCATGGCGGTAATCATAAAGCTTGGTTGCAATCGGCTCCTCAATTAGAAGCCAAAGCGAATCAATTGAATATGTTACTGGTTATGCCAGATGGCAGTAGAAATAGCTGGTACATGAATAGCCCAATCAATCCTGCAGTACAATATGAATCTTTTATGGTGAATGAATTGGTACCATATATTGATTCTACTTATGCTACTAATTTAAAAAGAGCCATCACAGGGTTGAGTATGGGTGGACATGGGGCTTTTTATTTGTCATTTAGAAATAAGGGTGTTTTTGGTGCCGCAGGAAGTATTTGTGGCGGCGTAGATATTCGTCCTTTTCCTAAGAACTGGGAACTCAATCAGTTGCTAGGAGAACTTTCTGAGCAACCATCAAATTGGGAAGCAAATACAGTAATTAATATTGCGGACAATCTTAAACCAGGTGATTTACAAATCATTTTTGATTGTGGATACGGTGATTTTTTTCTGACGGTAAATAGGGCTTTACATCAAAAGCTATTGCAGAAAAAAATCGCACACGACTACACAGAAAGGCCAGGTGCGCATACATCTGCTTATTGGGGAAGTAGTATTGATGGACACCTTTTGTATTTTAGTAAATTTTTTAATGAATAAGGGTATAAAATGAAATATTTGATTTTCGCATTTGTTGGATTGATTTATAGTGGGCTATCATTTGGAGCAAAAACAGATACTTTGGCAGTGCCTAGTTCTTCAATGAAGAAAACGATTCCTACCGTAATTGTTTTACCAGAAGGGTATCAATCGTCTAAAGAATTATACCCTGTAATTTATTTATTACATGGTGCAGGAGGTAATTATCGCAATTGGATAACCCGTGTGCCGCATATTCAACAATTAGCTGATGAAAATAAAGTGATTATTGTTTGCCCCGATGGTGCAGTTACTAGTTGGTATTTTGATAGCCCAATTGACAGTTCTATCCGATATGAAACCTTTGTAGCAAAGGAGTTGCCTGCATACATAGACCAACAATATAAAACCATTCCAAACAGAAAAGGAAGAGTCATCACCGGATTGAGTATGGGAGGTCATGGTTCTTTGTTTCTAGGCTTTCGTCATTCCAATACTTTTAGTGGGGCGGGTAGTATGAGCGGAGCATTGCATGTAACCGTTATCAGGCAAGGTTATGGCGTAGAAAAAATATTGGGCGATACTGCAGTGAATCGAAATTATTGGAACGATTGGAGTGTATTGAATGCCATTGAAAAAAAGCCTACAGATTCATTGGCCATCATCATCGATTGTGGAGTAGAAGATCGCGTATTGCTTATGAATAGGGCTGTTCACGAGAAAATGCAAAAGCTAAATATTGCGCATGAATATACTGAGCGACCAGGAAATCATGATTGGAAGTATTGGACAAATGCAATAGATTATCAGGTACTTTTTTTTAGTAAGCATTTTAAACGACTACTACAAACAAAATAGAAAGGTAAAAGGTATTTGGTGAAATCAATACCCTAGTAATCCTTTGAGTGCATCTATTCTAAATTGAATAATTGGTTTCATTTTAGCGGGATGACCTTGAAATAAATAGCCCAATGCTAATATTATTGAAGCGCCAAATTTAAAGAGGTACTCCATTATTTTAAAGTAATATGCGGATTGGCTGATTGTTTGTGTTCTCACTTTTTCACCCCTTCCAATTCCACTTGCAACCCGATACATATATTCGGGAGTCAGTTTTTTAGTTTCAACAATATGATCAACAATAATTCCGGGGTGATAATAAATCGTTTTCCCGAGGGCTTTTAACTTTAAGAAAAATTCCTTGCCCTCCCCCCCAATTCTTAGTGTTCCTTTTACGCCAGGTAATGCAGTGTTAAATCCATTTACTAAATTAAAATCTTCCCTTTTAATAATCATATTCGATTCTAGGGGGTATTTATTAGGACTAAACACAGTAATTTCTTTGCTATAATCAAAGTTTCCCACCAATGAGGATACAAAATGACTCATCCAGATAGGCTCTGAAGGAATATATTTTGGGATAATTCTCCCTCCTAATCCCCCAGCATATGGGTTTGTATTAAAGAAGTGAATAATTAATGATAAGTAATCGGGATAAGCAATAGCATCATCATCCATGAAACAAAGTAGGGGAGATTTTGCAATAGCAGCCCCAGTATTTCTTGCAAAAGAAGCCCCTTGATTGGGCTCATTTAAATAATAAAAATGAGCATCTCTATGCAACGATATAAAATGTTTGCAAACTGTTTCTGTATCATCGGAAGAATTATTATTTACAACTATTACTTCAAAGCAATCCTTGTTGATGTTTTGATTGTATAAACTTTCTAATGCGGCGGGTAAATAGACGGCTCTATTATAAGTACAAATTACAACCGATATTTCAAGTTTACTTGGGTTCATTTAGGCAAATATAAAATGGATTCTCGAACTATATTAGCCCAGTTATATGCTTTATAAAA
>JBMLPQ010000308.1:0-5175 GCA_049242025.1 Sediminibacterium sp. | reverse complement strand
ACATGTTTATAGAACCAAATTTATCAGGAGAAAGAAGGGGTTGGATTGAAGTCATTTGTGGCAGTATGTTCAGCGGAAAAACCGAGGAATTAATTAGAAGACTCAAACGAGCAAAGATTGCCAACTTAAAAGTAGAGATATTCAAGCCCGCCGTAGATAAGCGGTACGATGAAAATGACGTTGTAAGCCACGATGCCAATGTAATCCCATCAACCCCTATTGACAATTCTCAAACCATTTTATTGATGGCACAAGACGTTGATGTGGTTGGCATTGATGAAGCACAGTTTTTTGATGCCGAAATTGTATCCGTTTGCGAAAAATTGGCATTGAAGGGGGTTCGCGTAATTGTAGCAGGATTAGACATGGATTATATGGGGAAACCATTTGGTCAAATGCCTAATTTATTAGCTACAGCCGATTATATAACCAAGCTTCACGCCATTTGCATGAAGTGTGGCAATATTGCAAATATCTCTTATAGAAAAACAAGTGATGAAAGTCAGGTGCTTTTAGGAGAGAAAGAAACATACGAACCTCGTTGTAGAAATTGTTTTCATGACTAATAACCGATTGATATTAACCCTTATCAAGAAAGACTTATTGCTCGAAGCAAGGCAGCAATATAGTTTCTATGGGGTGCTTTTATACATTGCTTCCACCACTTTTGTGGTATACTTAACGATGGGGCAACCTGAAGAAAAAGTATGGAATGGTCTCTTCTGGGTAATCCAATTATTTGTGTGCATTAATGCAGTTGCTAAAAGTTTTTTGCAAGAAAATAAGGGCAGGATGTTGTACTACTATTCCATTGCATCGCCTACCCATTTTGTATTAGCTAAGCTTTTGTTTAATGCACTATTAATGCTTTTCATGAATATCTTAAGTTTAGCCATATTCACTTTATTACTTGGAAGCCCTGTTATCAGGATGGGAGAATTTGTACTGATTAGTTTATTGGGAGGTGTTAGTTTAAGTTTGGTATTCACTTTTCTTGCAGCAATTGCAGCTAAGGCACAGCAACAAGCAGCCATGATGGCCATCATGGGCTTCCCCATTATCATTCCCCAACTATTGTTGTTAACAAAAGTTTCTGCTGCAGCATTTACTTCAGCCATTCAAAATGGATGGTGGCAAATGGTAGGTTTGTTGGGGGCTCTCGATATTATGGTTATTGCACTAGCAATTATTTTGTTCCCCTTTCTTTGGAAAGATTAGAAACGCAAGTGCCTTACTGTAAGTCCATTGTTGATTAACTGTTTCAAAGAGTCTATACCAATCTTTAGATGCTTATCTACAAACTGTGCAGTCACTTTAGAATCACTCGCTTCTGTTTTTATTCCTTCGGGGATCATTGGTTGATCACTAACCAAGAGTAATGCCCCAGTTGGAATTTTATTATAGAACCCTACCGTAAAAATAGTAGCTGTTTCCATGTCAATAGCATAAGCTCTTACTTTTTGCAAATAGGTTTTAAACTCTTCATCGTGTTCCCATACCCTTCTGTTGGTGGTATACACAGTACCTGTCCAATAGTCTACCTCATAATCACGAATGGTGGTAGAAATTGCTTTCTGCAAAGCAAAGGCAGGCATGGCAGGAACTTCAGGTGGAAAATAGTCGTTAGAAGTACCTTCCCCTCTTATAGCTGCTATGGGTAAAATCAGATCACCTAGTTTATTTCTACGCTTTAATCCTCCGCACTTACCCAAGAATAGTACGGCTTCTGGCGCTATGGCAGTTAGTAAATCCATGATGGTTGCAGCTCCGGGGCTTCCCATTCCAAAATTGATGATGGTAATTCCATCTGCAGTGGCACATTGCATCGGACGGTCTAATCCCACCACTGGAACATTATTCCATTCCGCAAACATTTTTACATAATTACTGAAATTGGTCAGCAAAATATATTTACCAAAATTTTCTAAAGTTTCTCCCGTATAGCGGGGCAACCAATTGTTCACAATTTCTTCTCTAGATTTCATATTCAACAGTTTAACTTGTAAATATACAAATTAGTACTCATTTTTACAGCAAATCGATGCTTAACAATGTTTATTCCCTTTCCCGACTATCATCCAAAATTGAAAACAGCCAACCTGAAAACACAGGTTTGGTGCATAGTCAGAAAGAAATGGGTAATGTTTACCAAAGAGGAATGGGTAAGACAGAATTGGTTGAATTATTTAATTGAAGTACTAAAATATCCTGCTTCATTAATAGCCGTTGAAAAAGAAATTCACTTGGGGGAATTGAGAAAGCGAGTAGACATTTTAATTTATAAAAATAATTTTCCGTGGATATTGATTGAATGCAAGGAGCAAGAAGTGCCTTTATCCGAACAAACAATACAGCAGATATTATCCTATCAAACTGCTTTACAATCTGGTATTTTAATCATCAGTAATGGAAATGACACTAGGGCTTTTCAAATAATTGGAACTTCCATTCAGCCAATAACAGAGCTACCAACCAATCAATAAAAATCCCGGCACTTTTGGGGCACCGGGACTATATAGATTTGATTGAAATTAACTACTATGGGAATATACCTAATTCAGTATAAGAAGTTCCTACTTTGTTGATAGCACAAACATAAGCGGCAGTTCTCATATCAGGGATTGAAGGATTTTCTTTCCAGATTGCCATGATTTCTCTTGTAGCTGCAATCATTGATTCTTCTAAACCACTGTGAACTAAATCTACTTCTTCAGGGCCGTGCAAAATAATATTACGATCTGCTGCACTTACTGTTTTACCAGTCAGTTCTTCCAACTGTGTAAGAATTTTGGTATTTAAATTCTCTGTAAAACGTTTTTCCATTCTACCATAACGAACGTGGCTAAGGTTCTTTAACCATTCAAAATAGGAAACAGTAACGCCACCTGCATTCAAGTACATATCTGGAACAACTAAAACGCCTTTTTTAGCGAATACTTCGTCTGCTTCAGGAGTTAAAGGACCATTAGCTGCTTCTCCAATTATTTTTGCTTTTACTCTTTCTGCATTATCGCCATTGATTACGTTTTCTAATGCCGCAGGAATTAAGATATCGCATTCAATTTCTAATGCATCGGTACTCTTTGCAATATTGGTAGCACCAGGGAAATTTAGGATTGAACCAGTTGCCTTTCTATGTTGAAAAACTGCTTCTTCATTTAACCCATCGGCATTAAAAATTGCACCTTCGTATTCAGCAATCGCGATAACCTTAGAACCATTTTCACGGAAAAACTTTGCAGAATGGTAACCCACGTTACCCAATCCTTGAACAATTACTGTCTTACCCTCTACACCTGTGGTTAAGCCTAATTTTTCCATTACATCAGGCATATTACATACTTCACGGATGCCAAAGAATACACCTAAACCAGTAGCTTCTTTTCTTCCACGCACACCTCCTTGGGTTACAGGTTTACCAGTAACACAACCCGCAGCATCAATTTCACCTGGCTTTAAAGAAGCATAGGTATCTACAATCCAAGACATTTCACGCTCACCAGTTCCGTAATCAGGAGCAGGAACATCAATACCAGGTCCTATAAAGTTCTTCTTTACTAATTCACTAGTGTATCTACGAGTAATTTTTTCTAGCTCGTAAACAGAATATTTTTTAGGATTAATTTTGATTCCTCCTTTACCTCCACCAAATGGAACATTCACAATTGCACATTTGTAGGTCATTAATGAGGCAAGTGCCATCACTTCATCTTGATTCACTTCATCACTGAATCTAATACCACCTTTACAAGGCGACTTATGCTGAGAGTGTTGTACACGATATGCTTCAATAACTTCAATACGGCCATCATCCATTTTTACTGGAAAGCGCATACTGTAAATACTATTACAAGCTTTAATTTGTTCAAGCAAGCCTTTTTCCCACTTGGTAAAACTGGCTGCTTTATCAAAACTTCTTTCAACACTGTGAAAAAAGCTGTACGGTTGATGATTCGACATTGGCAATCGTTTTATAGGTTATTATCGATGATGAAAATTATTGACTTTGTTCTTCTTTTTCTAAACGAGTAATTTTTTTATCTATGCTTATCAAGTAAGCAAATAAACCAAAAAGAATAGTTAACACTACTGCCATTACAACAAAAATCTTGCCATTACTTCTCATTAACCCAGCGTCTGTAGCACTTTCTTGAGCGGTTGCAACAAAAGAAACTACCGTGCAAAATAATGCTGTCATAAATAAGCGCATCTTAATCATTGTTGTATTTTTTTTCTGCTAAAATAGCGTAGCGAATTTTTAATGTACTAATCCAAACCCCTAAAAGGGTCCATCCAATAACTGCAGGATAAAACACTGTTCTCATTTGAACATCCATATCTTTTCCATTAATGCCTGGATTACCTTCTGCCCCTTCACCACCTGGATGCAAAGATTCAGTTAATCTAGGCAATATCCATAAAGTAGGGAAAAGCATGAAAAAAGCAAAAATATTATATACAGCTCCAATTCTTCCTTTCTTATCATCCTCATTTAAGCTTCCCCGTAATACAAAATAAGCCAGATAAATGAGCATTGCAATTGCGGCTCCATTTTGTTTAGGGTCTCCGCTCCAAGGACTACCCCATTGATAGTTTGCCCAAATGGCTCCTGTAACTAAGCCTAATAAGCCATAAATGACCCCTGTTGAAGCAAATGCATCTGCATAAGCATCGTTTTTAGGAATAGGGTTACGTAAATAACGAATAGAATAAATCATGGATACCAATAATAAAATCATCATGGTAAACCACATTGGAACATGAAAGAAGAAGTTTCTAATTGATTCCTTCATTCGATCATCTAACCTAGGCACTTTCACATAAAAACCATAAGTGCAGGTATAGACCAACAAAGCAATTGACATTATTTTCCACCAATACTTCCGAATCATTGATTATTTATTTGCCAGTCCTGTGCCCAAAGCACTATTAATTAGTGCTGCAAAATTAGGTGAAAGCAACTCAATAAACCTTAGTAATATGTAAAAATTACGCATCCTATGCAATCTTTTAAACTTGGATAATAGGCTATTTTTTTGTACTTTTGCCAACTTTAAAAATTCATGCCGTAACATGAAGTTATCCTCTTTCGCCTTAGGGCGGATTGAACAACTTGCTGTGGCTATCATCTAAAAAGATTAGTTACATGAAATTATCCCAGTTCAAGTTTGACCT
>JBMLPQ010000307.1:23773-27844 GCA_049242025.1 Sediminibacterium sp. | reverse complement strand
TTGATGGCCAGTGGATCCGTACTTCTCCAAAACGCAACCGGCCATACTTGATCACCAACTTTTCAGAGGCAAATTTTGATGAGCTGCTCGATCTGACTCGCCGCTTAGGCTTTTACTCTATTTATCATGAAGGACCATTTAATACCTGGGGGCATTTTGAGCTAGAAAAAAGTCAGTTTCCGAATGGTCGTGCTGGCATGAAACGCAATGTGGAGAAAGCTAATGCTGCCGGAATTAAAGTGGGTGTGCATACCCTTACCAATTTTATTTCAACCAATGATGCGTTTGTAACGCCAATTCCTTCATCAGGTTTACTAGCCACCAATAGCAGTGTTCTTAGTGAAGCTATTAGTGCTGAAGCTAAAGAAATTCCCATTGTCGATCTTGCATTTTTCGATTTTAAATCTACTTTGAATTGTGTTCAAATTGGTACGGAACTCATTCGTTATCAGGAAATCAGCAAAGAAGGTGTACCGCGTTTGCTCAATTGCCAACGAGGTGCTTTTGGAACTGTTGCACAGGCTTTTCCACGTGGCGCTAAAATTAAGCGCCTCGCCGACCACGGCTATAAAACCCTTTTTCCCGATTGGCAATTGCAAGAAAAAATGATTCAAAATCTCGCCAACTTTTTTAATGAAACTGGCGTGTCGCACTTAGATTTTGACGGGCATGAGGGCGCCCTGTATACAGGTTACGGCGATTATGGAACGAATTACTGGGTAGATCAATTGATGAAACAAGTAAACCATCAGGTATTTAATGGATCTAGTATTATGAACCATTACTACTGGCATCACAACAGTTATATCAATTGGGGTGAGCCTTGGTATGCAAGCTTTCGCGAAAGTCAGGCCGATCATCGCTTTCGCCTACAACCATTTTTTGAGCGTAACTACATGCCCAATATGCTGGGCTGGTTTTTAGTGACTCCTACAACTACAGTGGAAGATGTAGAATGGATGATGTCTGTTTCAGCAGGTTACAATGCAGGATTTGCTTTGGTGTTGCGTTATGATGCGCTTAAAAAGAATCCGAATATTGACAGTATTATTGCTACAATTGCTCGATGGGAACTAGCAAAACAGCTAGGTATTTTTAATCCAACACAACGTGCAATACTGAAAAATACCAAAAATGATTTTCATTTAACGCAAACAGCAATAGGAAATTGGCAGTTGCAGCACTTCGATAAATTTCGCTTTGAGCATCAGGCAAAAGCCATACAGCCCGGTGAACCGCAACAATCAGTTTGGACATTCAATAACAAGCAGTCTACGCAAAACATTCATTTGTACCTACATGCAGAAAGCAAAGAGGGTAATATTGTAAACCCTGTTATAGAAATAGACGGTTTTTTTGAAATAAAACTACCTATGACATTACTTAGCGGAGAAGCCCTGCTTTGGGACGGCTCCGATACAATCAAATACTTCAATGCCAAAGGTACCCTTGTAAGTAACTTAAATATCGGGAAATCCTTGCCACCTCTCCAATCAGGCACACATCATATAGTAGTGTCTGCAGAACAAATAAGTGGCGAGAATACTTTGCTAAAAGGAGTTGTACGATTGAAAGGAATGGTAGAAGAAATAAAGCATTAGAAAATATATTGAAATATTAAGCAACCGGTATTTGTATATGTACTTTTGTTCCTTTGGGTTGATTAGCACTAAAAGTAATTTGACCTTTTAAATAATTAATTCTTACGACAATATTTTTTAGGCCTAAGCCTCCTTTATTTTTACCTTCTTCGTAATTAAAGCCTTTGCCATTATCGGAAAGCACAACATTGATATAAGATGCAGAACGCTCCAACAACAAATACAACTCATTGGCATTGGCATGTTTAATTACGTTGTTAATCAGCTCTTGAATAACGCGATAAAGAATTACCTCTTCGTTAAACTCTAATTGGTCTTTAAATCCAATTGTTTCTAATTTTATTTTAAGGGTATGTTCATCAATTTTTTCAATGAAACTTCGGATATCACTTGCTATTCCGCTTTTTAGTAAAAAGTTTGGCATCATTTTATGGCTAATAACACGCACTTCCTTACAGCTTTCATCTACTAGTGCCATTGTTTTTTCAGCTAAAAAATAATCGTCTTGTTTAGGCATTTCTACCCGATCGAATAATGCTTGTAAATTCATTTTTACAGCACTAAATAGCTGTCCAACACCATCATGTAAATCTGCAGCAATTCGTTTTCGTTCCGCTTCTTCGGCTTCAATTACTGCTTCGGTAATTGCTTGTCGTTGTTTAACCCTTTCAGCAGTAAGCACTATTTTTTGTTCGATTTGTTTCCTATTATAAACAGCATAAGCAATCACTACCAGAAGCAAAGCACTAATTACTGCAATCATAAGAAGGTTGTTTTTTTGTTTGATAGCAGCTGATTGTTTTTGCAACACTAGTTCTTTTGCAAGTGCTTGTTTACTTAGAGTATTTATTTGATCCGACTTTAGTGCTGAATCAAGTTGATTTTTTAAAATTTGTTGGGTTTGAGTAAAAAGTAAAATGCTATCATCAGCCAATTGCAATTTTGCAGCTGACAAAGCCAATTGCTGATTGCTAATTTTTAAACTTTTTATAGAATCTGTTTGAGATAGCAATACTATTTTATTTTCCTTCTGTTGTGTTTCATATTTTGTTTGAAGAGAACTAAATGTCTTATAATTTACAGAGTCAATTATTTTTTTTTCTGCTGCAAATGCCTTGTTACTAAACTCTAAAGCCTTTTGAAAGTTATTTGCATTTAGATACAATTCTTTTAAAAGATTTGCAGCTAATTGAACGTTATAATGGTCAGAAATACTTTGAAAAAAATATAAAGATTCTAATAGATTTTTCTCAGCTTGATTATCCTTAAGTTGTATTTGTGCTTCTCCAATATTAAGTTTTGCAGTATTTTCAGAATGTAAATCATTGGCTTTAGCAGCCAATGATTTTGAAATTTCATAATACTTAATGGCTTCTGTAAAATTATTTTTATAAAAGTAAATTGCTCCAATTAAGTTAGCATTTACAGCCTCTTCAACAGTCATCTTCAACTTTTTAGTAAGTGAATCGGCTTTTAATGCATGAAATAAGGCTTTGTCTAAAGCATTATTTTGAATATAAAGATTAGTGAGATTAATATTTATTAACGCTTTAGTTTTTTCATAATGATTTTTATTAGAGATAACTAATCCTTTATTAAAATACTCAATTGCCAGTTTATACTGTTGTGTATTGTTATACACCATACCAATGTTATTATACATGGTAGCCAAGGATAGCATATTATTGGTTATTTCAAATAATTGAATTGCTTTTAAAAAGTTAGCTATCGATTTATCAAATTTTCCAGTCAAATTATAAATAGATCCAATAATATTGAACGCACTTGCCTCCAGGGCAGTATTCTTTATGGCAATAGCCTTATTTAACAAAAAGGTAGTGGTTGCTAAGCTTTGATTTTCATTTTTTCCTCTAAAATTTTCAAATACATAATCAAGATGTTTTTTTATCTGCACACTGTCTTTATACCTTTCATTAACGAATTTTGTGGTATCAATTGTAATTGAATATTGCCCAAACGAACTAAGACAAATAAATAAGCATATTCCAAGCAATTTATGTTTCATAGAGGCATATTAAGTTGCGATAAGTAAATTAATACTAATTAATCTTAATGCATAAAGATTATTCTAAATACAAATAGGCTGCCTCATTTTTAGAGACAGCCATAAGTATAGAATTACAACATTAGTAGTATTCAAAATATTATAAAAGACTTACTTCAAATCATATCCCACAATAATATTCTTCTCTTTTTTAAAGTACAAAACATTGTAATCTTCATCAACTTCGTATTCAGGTTTTTTATCGTCTAATATAATTTCTGCTTCAACCTTGCCGGTATTTTTATTCATTTTAACTAAACCGATACCATCATTTAATTTAGTCAAGATATATACATGATCTTTTGTACCAGATGTTGCCCTGAATTTTTTATTCATTTCTCCTAACATTCCATTAGCAGCACCAACCGTTTGATTAGCTGATTTAGTTCTACCTGCATAGTTTTC
>JBMLPQ010000307.1:0-23673 GCA_049242025.1 Sediminibacterium sp. | reverse complement strand
TCATCGTACATGGTAATCATATTGGTTACTTTTTTGAATTTAGTAGCTTCTTTAATTGGTTCCCCTGTTTTTACATTCACCACACCCATATCTTTGGTTGTTAAGTAAAATGCTTGGTTATTGGGCAATATTTCAAAAACTTTAAAAGTTGGGCCTGTTTTGATATCTTTTTTTACTGCAGGAGTCCCAGTAGCTAAATCGATCGTGTTTATTTCGCCTTTGTGCGCTGCATAAATAATACCATAAGGTGTTATAGAGGCTTGGTGAATACTACCTCCCACTTCATACGCATCTTTCCATACTTTTTCGGCATTTGTACGGTCATACAGTTGGAAATAAGTTGTTTTTAAATCAGCTGTATGCGTAAACAAGTGATTGTCTAAAAGTTCAAATCGTTGGGGCATCCCTTCCAACTTTGTTGGCTTTTTTGTAGTTAAAGCACCATTAGCATCTAGTTTATGTAAATAATGATCTTTCCCATCGCTCTCACCAATATAATACTCCCCCTTTTTCACATCTGCCACAACTTTAATGATGCTTGAAGTACGCTCCAAATCGCTGTAAATCCAATTAATGCTTAATGAGGCTTTATCAATACAAACAATGCCTTTTTCGGTTCTTACAAAAATCTTACCATCAGATTCATAGAAGTTTAAAGCATTAATATAAGCTCCCATTAGCTTTTTATCAGTGAAGTCTACAATACCCTTTTGAGCAAAACTTACCAAATCATAAACACCTAGTGCATATCCACCGGTTAGTCTTGTACCCATGATGGTCATTGTATTGTTCTCTAAATCTGGATGAACACTCATTATTGCGCCCCATCCATTATTTGCTTGCGTAAATACTTCGTTGCCATTGGTATAGTCAATAATTACTTTACTATAACCACGCGATAATGCTAAATAGGGTGTATTTGGAATCAATTGTATTTCTTCGGGTTTGATTTTACCCATTTTCGTGTAGGTATATTTTACATTGCTAGTTTGAGCCTCTATACCACTTAATCCATCAGAAGAACCTACTAACAAATAACCTCCTGGCGCTTTTTCAATCATTTCAATATTCCCTTTAATGGTATATTGGTACTTTTGCTTAATTGTATTTTGAGCAAATACCACTGCAGTCATTGCAATAAAGTATACGCTCAAGAATAATTTTACGTAAACATATTTCTCTTTTTGCTGTGTTTTTGTAGTCAACCAGCTACAAAACAAGCTTACAGAACTAATCATTTTTTTCATGGTTTGTTTCATTTTTATGGAACAAAACAACTATTTTAAGATTAGCACCACAATAACGCATTTGTAGTATTTTGTCTTCTTATTATCTAATTGTATCATTACATAAAAATGGCAGAACAAGAAAACTACCTAGAAAGTAAAACCTTCGAAAGGGGGGATTTGCTAAAAAAAGGGGAATATGAAAACTGTGTTTTCAATGGTTTAGACTTTTATGAAAAGGACCTTTCATCGTACAAATTCATAGACTGCGTATTTAATAACTGTAACTTGAGCTTAGCTAAACTCAATAAAACTGCTTTCAGAGATATAAAATTCAAAGATTGTAAAATAATGGGCGTTCGATTTGATACCTGCAATGAATTTGGATTATCTTTTTCCTTTGAAGGTTGCCAACTGAATCATTCCTCATTTTACAAATTGAAAATCAGAAAGACCATTTTCAAAGACACACAACTTCAAGAAACAGATTTTGCAGAAGCCGATTTAACAAACACGATATTTAAAAATTGTAATTTAGCTAACGCCATATTTGACCGTACCATACTTGAAAAAGTAGACTTTAGAAGCTCTTTTGATTATTCTATTGATCCCGAAATAAACCAAATAAAGAAAGCAAAGTTTTCCATTTCAGGGGTTATAGGACTCTTAGGTAAATACGATATTGACATAGAACTTGGATTATCTTAATTAATGATTGTATTACAGATATCTAATATGGAATCCTCCTCTTTGCGCATCTATATAATTAACCAGAAAAAAAATATGAAGGGAAAAAAACTGACACTTACCTTTTTGTTCTTATTCAATGGAATATTTTCTAATGCTCAATCTTCTAGTAGTAATACTAAACTCCATGATTTCCTGTTGAATAATTTCGACAGCACAATCATCTACTATACTTATAGTAATTGGTATTATTATCCCAATTATTTGATTGCTTCAAAACTCAATAATGAGCTATTCTATTTCACTTACGTTAATCCGTACAGAAACCCTAATGTAGTTTCCAGACCATCTTCTTTAAAAAATTTATTTTTTAAAGAAGAAATGAAATTTTGGAGAACACCAGCAGATACCAATCAATATTTTTTACCCTTTTATATTAATCATTTAAAGAAAGATAGTGCTTGGAAGCAAATCAATAGATTTAATATTTGGGAGACTAAAATTGACCACTCCTTTATAGAAAATCCGAATAAACCCATTATACATGATGGCGATGAATTTGAAATTCATCTCATCACTAAACAAGGAATAAAAAGAAAATATTGGTATGAGCCTGATAGTGACGAAAGATATAGTCCAGGCAACAGTTATAGAATCAGTGGTATAAAAACCAGAGACGCCATGCTAGCAGTATTTAGGGTCAAATACTAATATTACCCACAAAAAAACCCGACTATTTTCATAGCCGGGCTGTATTTTGAATTAGATAAGAAATTACTCCCAAATCTGGTCTTTTCCTTCTAACCATAATTTTACTGATTCTGTGGTTACGCTCTTTGGACGCTCCAATGGAGAACCTAAGGCTCTATCCCAGCATAAGCTGGCCATTACACCCAACGCACGGCTTACCGCAAATAGTACTGTGTAAAACTCATACTCAACAAATCCATAATGTACCAATAATGCGCCGCTATGTGCATCTACATTCGGCCATGGATTTTTGATTTTACCCAATGATTGTAAAATTGGCGGAACCGTATCATAAATATTCCAAACAGTGTTCACCAATTTATCATCTGGCATATGCTTTTTACCGAATTCCATTTGCGCAGAAAAACGAGGATCTGTTTTACGTAATACAGCATGTCCATATCCTGGTACAACTTTACCTGCATTCAATGTATCTTGAACGTATTGCGCTATCTGCTCTTTGCTAGGACTGTCTGTTCCTAACTTTTCTTGCATCTCAAAAATCCACTTAATTACTTCTTGATTTGCCAAACCATGTAAAGGACCAGCTAATCCATTCATTCCTGCAGCATAGCTTAGGAATGGATCACTCAACGCAGATCCTACTAAGTGTGTAGTGTGTGCAGAAACGTTTCCGCCTTCGTGATCTGCATGGATGGTCATGTACAAACGCATCAACTCTTTAAAGCTTTCATCATCGTATCCCATCATATGGGCAAAGTTTCCAGCCCAATCTAATAAACCATTGGGTTGTATATGTTCGTTGTTGCGATATTTTCTTCTATAGATATAAGCTGCAATCCTAGGCAAACGAGCAATCAAATCCATCGCATCATCGTAAGTAGCATCCCAATAATCCTTCTTATTCATGCCGTTAGCATATTGCTTAGCAAAATTACTCTCGGTTTGAAGTGCCATAACCCCTACTACAAACATCGTCATGGGGTGAGTACTCAATGGTAAAGCATCAATTGTAGCAAACACATGGTTAGGCACATGGCTTCTGCGTTGCCAAACACTGGTAATATGATTAGCTTGTTCTTCTGTTGGTAATTCGTTCATCAACATTAAGTAGAACAATCCTTCTGGCAATGGTTCTCCACCATTGGGTGCCTTTGGCAATTTATCCTGTAATTCAGGGATTGAATACCCTCTGAATCGGATACCTTCTTGGGCATCCAATAAGCTGGTTTCAGTTACTAACCCAGTTATTCCTCGCATACCCTGATAGATTTGCGCAAGGGTTACTTCTCCAACTTTTTTGTTTCCGTGATCTTTTATGATTGATTTTATTTCTGCACTAGCTATGTCAGCTTTTGCTTTAAACCTGTCTTTGATAATTCCCATGGCAATCTTTTGTTATATTATCTAATGCTTCAAAGTTAATTGAAGTTATAAGTACAACAAAATCAATGCCAGTCTTGTTGCAAATTTTCACAAATAATTATTTAGGTGCGGTACGATATAGGTACACTACAACTAATAGGAATATCATATTCGGAATCCATGCTGCCATTAATGGGGGTAAATTACCTTTAGTAGAAAATATGGTAGAGAACCGATCGGTGATAATGAATAAAGCAGCTGTTACAAATCCTACTGCTAAATGGACTCCACTTCCTCCCCTTACTTTTCTTCCAGCAACAATAGCACCAATTAATGTCAATAAAATTACTGTTACACAAGTAGCATCGCGTCTATAACGTTCAACTTTTAAGCTATTTAAACCCTCTGACCCCCTTAATTCTTCTAAGGCAATAAAACGGGTTAACTCGGGTGTGGTTAATTTGTCTTTGGTATATTTATCTCTGTTTAAATCGGATGGTTTAAAACTGAAATTCATTAATCGGGTGGCTTCCTGTAAAACCACTTCTTGCATTGGCTTTAATTTACGATCTAACAAAACATCTAACTTCCATTTTTTGCTTGCAGTATCCCAAATAATTGATTCCGCTCTTACGTTCTCTGTAACGATATTATCTTTTACAGTATATAAAAAAACAGGACCGCCTCTTTTATTTAATGTATCATAATAATGTATTCCTGCATAAGTAAAGGAATCTATGCGCAAATAAATATGATTCGACTGACCTAATAGTGCATTATAGCTTGAGTTTGCGTCGATATATTTTGCTTCAAAATTCCCCCGCAACACATTCGCCTTGGGAACGATATACTGATTGGCAAACCACAATAAAATAGCCATAAGAATCCCGCCTATCCAATAGGGTCTCAACCATCTTGAATAACCCGTTCCACTTGCTAGAATAGCAATAATTTCGCTGTTTCCTGCCATTTTTGAAGTAAAGAAAATCACAGCAATAAATACAAATAAGGGAAATAAGAGGGCAATAATATGCGGGATAAAACCAGCGTAATAGTCGGTTATAATCCTCCTAAAGCCCAATTGCGATCGTACAAAATCGTCGGTCTTTTCACTCACATCCACAACAACTGCAATCACTGCAAATAGAAAGATAGCAAAGAAGAAAGTAGTCAGGAATTTTTTAAGTATGTACCAATCAAGCTTCTTCATCAACTCAAAGATAGAAAAATACATCCATGAAAATGGATGTATCAATTTTAGGGCTTCAGAGGTAACGGATTAGTAAGTAATGCTAATCTACCACTCAATTTTTAACAATAAATACAAATAGTATTCAAGTGAATAAATAAAAAAAAGATTCATGCTTATCCACAATGGTTTCCCAAGGGGATTATAATCGCCGCTTAACAATTGCTAACATTTCTTTTTTCCAACTGCTGAAACTATTGTCTAGAATATGTTTCCTAGCTTCCCCAACTAACCACAAATAAAAACTAAGGTTATGGATACTGGCAATTTGCAATCCTAAAATTTCTTCTGCAACAAACAAATGTCGAAGGTATGCTTTGGTATAGTATTGACTAGTTTCAGAAGGCAATCCTGAATCAATAGGGCTAAAGTCTTTGTACCATTTTTTATTCCGAATATTAATCACTCCTTGTGTGGTGAATAACATCCCATTTCGTCCATTACGGGTGGGCATTACACAATCAAACATATCAATGCCCAGATCAATACACTCCAATAAATTCCACGGTGTTCCCACACCCATTAAATAACGAGGCTTATCTAAGGGAAGATGCTCAGTACACAATGCAGTAAATTCGTACATCAATTCTTCTGGCTCACCCACACTTAACCCACCAATGGCATTGCCAACTGCTCCACGAGAAGCAATAAACTCGCAAGAAGCTTTTCTTAAATCTTTGTAGGTGCTCCCTTGTACAATGGGGAATAAATTTTGCGTATAGCCATATTTATCAGGTGTTTCAGCCAATCGCGCAATGCACCTATTTAACCAACGATGCGTTAACTCCATGCTTTTTTTTGCATAGTCATAATCGCTTGGATAAGGAGGACACTCGTCAAATGCCATAATAATATCAGCCCCAATACTGCGTTGAATATCCATGACTGATTCGGGTGAGAACAAATGTTTACTTCCATCAATATGCGATTGAAATACAACACCTTCCTCTTTAATTTTTCTATTTGCAGCTAAAGAAAAAACCTGATAACCGCCACTATCTGTGAGAATGGGACGATCCCATCCATTAAAGCGATGCAATCCCCCCGCAGCCTCTAACACATCTGTTCCAGGTCTTAAATATAAATGATAGGTATTGCCCAAAATAATTTGGGCTTGAACATCCAATTTTAATTGTTGCTGTGTAACTGCTTTAACTGAACCAACCGTGCCTACTGGCATAAAAATGGGCGTCTGGATAGTTCCGTGGTCTGTTTCTATTATGCCCGCTCTTGCTCCGGACCCATTTGCGGTATTGTTTAGTGTAAAACTTAGTTTGGCCATGCTGCAAAAGTAGTAGTCTTTGCCCTATTTTTGCTGCATGATCATACCCGCTATTGTCTGGACTATTTGTTTCGGGCTTTTTTGTACTGTTATAGCTATACAGGTTTTTTATTACCTGTATTTCTTTAGAAGAATGGCTTATTATAAAGCAACCGAAAAAGAAACATCTGTAGAACATCCTGTTTCGGTAATTATTTGCGCGCGCGATGAAGCACATAATTTGGTTAAAAATTTACCAGGTATTTTAGTTCAAGATTATTCAACTACTCATGAAGTAGTTTTAGTCAACGACAATTCAACCGATGAGAGCAAATACGTTATTGATGAATTCAGGCGCTCATTTAAGAACCTGAATATGATTGAACTAACTCAGGAAGCCAAAATGATTAGTGGTAAAAAATTTCCATTGTCTATGGGGATTAAAAGCGCCAAATATGAAATAGTCCTATTGACAGACGCAGACTGTGTTCCAGCATCAGAAAACTGGATTAAAAAAATGCAGGGAGCATATGATGATGATACTGAAATCGTTTTAGGATATGGTGCTTACCATAAAAAACCAGGCTTATTAAACAAGCTAATTCGTTTCGAAACTTTCCATACTGCATTGCAATATTTTTCTTACGCTTTGGCGGGCAAACCTTACATGGGTGTTGGAAGAAACCTCAGTTATAAAAAAGAAATTTTCTTTAAAAACAAAGGATTCTCTTCCATTAATCAAATACCAAGCGGAGACGATGATTTATTCATTAATCAAGTTGCTAATGCAGAAAATACGGCTATTTTATTAGACCATGACGCACATACGCTTAGCGATGCTAAAAACAGCTGGGGAGAATGGATGACGCAAAAATATCGACATTATTCTACCGGAAAATATTACAAACCCATTCATAAATTTTTATTGGGATTGTATTCGTTTTCCCTGTTTTTTATATACCCACTTTTTATTCTAAGCATCCTATTTTTCAATTGGGAATTGGCCGTTGGCGTTTTTGCCATTCGTCTTATTGTACAAGCAATTGTATTGTACAAAGGCATGATTAAACTAAACGAGAAAGATTTATATCCTTGGTTCTTGTTTTTTGATATCTGGATGTTTTTTTATTACTTATTTACTGTACCTGCTATATGGAAAGCACCCCGCAAAAACTGGAACTAATTACCAAATACTTTGATGATTTTACGCCCACTCAATTGGAGCAGTTTAGGTTATTAGAAGAATTATACAAAGATTGGAATGCAAAAATAAATGTAGTTTCTAGAAAAGACATAGATAGCATTTACCTGCATCATGTATTGCATTCCTTAAGTATTGCTGCAATAGCCAATTTTTCAAAGGGAATGAATATCATTGATATTGGCTGTGGAGGCGGATTCCCGGGTGTTCCGCTGGCCATTTTTTTTCCTGATGTTCAATTTCACTTAGTAGATAGCATTGCCAAAAAATTAAAAGTAGTAGATGCAGTTTGCGAAGCAGCAGGCATTAAGAATATTACCACCAAACATACTAGGGCAGAAGATATTACCAATCGTAAATTTGACTTTGCTGTTTCCAGAGCTGTTGCGCCTTTAAAAGAATTATTAAAGTGGAGCATGCCTCTTATTAAAAAACCCACCGCTCCTATTACAGATGGTGGGCTTAGAAATGGGTTAATTTGTTTGAAAGGGGGCGACCTAAACCAAGAAATTTTTGAGAGTGGTGCCCGCCCTAAAATGATGCCGATTTTCAAAATATTTCCTGAATCATATTTTGAGGAGAAATATATCATTCACGTAGCTAAATAATTAGTCTGGTATTACCAGTTTATTGTTGGTCTTATTGATATCTGCTAGTCTTTGACTTGGGTCTATCTCTATAGACTTAATATCACTAATTGCTCTACTGGTTGTAAACGCATATTCAGGGTGAGTCCACTTCCAAGCTGGATGCACAGTAGTAGGCACTTTTGTTTCTGCTGTTTTAGCACCATACATTATATTCAATGGCATATAGTGCATCTCTTGCGTACCATCTTTGTATGTTACCAATACATCAATTGGCATAGGCATTTTACCAATACGTTTGATTGTGATACTCGTCTTATTATCTACCATAGCAATATCACCCACTGCATAATCAATAGTCTTTGTACTATAAATCCAATATTCTTTGTACCAATCCAATTCTACACCACTAACTTTTTCTGCTACTCTAATAAAATCATTGGGATTAGGATGCTTGAATTTCCATGTATTAAAATAGTCACGTAAAATTTTATCTCTGGTATCTGCTCCAACTATATAGCCCAATTGCTCTATAAAAACAGCACCCTTGCTATAAGCAGAAGAAGTAGATGCAAAATTGGTATTAAAATGGTCGGCATGTGTGCTGGCAGGTTCTTCGTATCCACTTCTTGCTAAACGATAGTATCCACCATAAGAACCATTGTACCAAAAGCCTGGACTATTTCTTAACATGGCCATTGCCCTAGTACTTGAATAATCTGTAAACCCTTCATCCATCCATGCATACAATGCTTCATTGCTTCCCAAAATCATTTGGTACCAGCTATGCATCCATTCGTGAATGGCTGTTCCTATACTAGCACTTTTGATTAAAGTAGCCATCGGGTATTCCATCCCACCATCTCCTCCTTGCACAAAAGTGTATGTTTTGTATGGATAAGGCCCGAAAGTTTTTGCAATGATTGGATATATCAAAGCACAAGTATCTGCCATTTTCTGCCAACGATTTTCTAAAGAATCTACCTTTTTGTACACCACTCTCAACAAAGGCCCTCCTTGGGTAGTGCGAGTAATCATTTTATAATCTGGATCAGCTGCCCACATGAAATCGTGTACATTATTAGCCTGCCATTTCCAAGTTAAAGTATTCCCTGTTGCTGGTTTAACTACAACTCCTTTAGATTCATAACCAAATCCTATTTCATTAGCATTTAATAAGTCTCCACCAGCAGTAACCATATAATTTTTATCGATGGTAATATTTACATCAAAGTCTCCCCATACACCATAGAACTCTCTAGCAATATATGGATTAGCGTGCCAGCCTTGGTAATCATATTCTACCACTTTAGGATACCATTGAGACATGCTGTATCTAATCCCTTCTGCATTATCTCTTCCGCTTCTTCTAATTTGAACAGGTACTTGTGCTTCAAAAACTACATCAAGAGTAACTTTTGTTTTAGGCAAAATAGGTTTGGCCAATACGATTTCTAAAATGGTTTCGTGCTCAATTAATTTTTGCGCAACCCCATTTACTACAACAGACTTAACGTTTTGAAATCCGATTTCATTGGGTGCTAATTTGCTAATTCGATCCTTCACTCTTGCATCCCAATCTAATCCATCATTGTTTCTTCTAGGATCAGCCAATTTAGTTTTACCTAACTCTCTACTTCTTACATCCATGCTACTATTGGGCTGAAATGCATTCCAATATAAGTGCATAAATATTTTACCAAGCGTATCGGGTGATTGGTTAAAATAATCAATCTTTTGAGTTCCGCTAAATCGATTCGTATTTACATCCATGTTTACATTCATGGTGTACTTAATTTTCTGTTGCCAGCGATCGGGCTGTGCCATTAAACCGTTACTCAATAACAAGCATCCCACCAAAAAAGAAAGGGTCAATTTTTGCATATTCATTTTATTATCGTTAGGTAGTAATTGAGTATAAATATATTGCATAAAGTATTAGTCTGCACCAGCCACTACCAATACAATCTCACCTTTCACCGATTTTGATTTAAAATATTCGGCAACTTCTTTTAGACTCCCTCTTTTATTCTCTTCAAATAATTTCGTAAGCTCCCTAGCAACGGAACAGCTTCGATCTTCCCCAAAATATTGAGCCATGTCTTCTAGGGTTTTAACCAATCGCATAGGGCTCTCGTAGAAAATCATGGTTCGTTCTTCTGTAGCCAGTTGTTTTAATAGTGTTTGTCTTCCTTTTTTAATAGGAATAAATCCTTCAAAAACAAAACGATTGGTTGGTAGGCCACTATTTACCAATGCTGGCACAAATGCAGCTGCACCTGGCAAACACTCTACTCGAATATTTCTTTTAATGCATTCTCGTACCAATAAAAAAGCTGGGTCCGAAATACCTGGTGTGCCGGCATCGGTTATCAATGCCATGGTCTTTCCTGCTTCTAGTTGATCGGCCAAATGCGATACAATCTTATGTTCGTTATGCTGGTGATAAGGCGTGAGCGGCTTTTGAATATTGTAATGTTGCAATAACTTTGAAGAAGTGCGTGTATCCTCACACAAAATCAAGTCCACTAAATTTAATACTTCTAGTGAACGCAACGTAATATCCTTTAGGTTGCCTAAAGGTGTAGGAACTAAATAAAGCAAATTAACCGTTTATGGTAATCTCAAAATACTCCATCACCTGATTAGCCAACAATTGTTTTGTGGCATTTTCTGCAATAGCTTTTGCTTCTTCTGCTGAAGCTGCTTCAACCGATAATGTAATATGCTTTCCTACTCTTACATCTTTTACTTCGCTAATGCCTAAATTAGCCAGTCCACCCAACACTGCTTTTCCTTGTGGATCTAATAAATCTTTTAATGGCATTACGTTAATAGCTACTTCAAACTTCATGATTCGGTTGGTTTAAACAACAAAGATAGAATTACATAAGCAATAAATCCTGCTGAAATTGCCAACCATCCAAAAAGAAAGGCAACGGGTACAGCAATGAGTAGGATAATTAAAAATGGTAATATCTTTTTAAAGCTCAATCCACTGAATTTGAGTGCAAGCATGGGTATTGTTGATACCATTCCAGCGCTTAACAATACAATTAAGCCATACCATAACCACTTATTAATTAAAAGATCTAAAACCCATGCATCGGTTGCATACCAGTTTACCAATGGAAATGATGCGATGAATATTCCTGCTGCAGGAATTGGAATACCCTTGAATCCCGTAGATTTAGATTGATCTAAATTAAATCGAGCTAATCGATAGGCACCAGCACAAGGAATCAGCAATGCTGGCAAAATAAATGCCATTGAGATATCTAAACCTCCTTCGGTACTGGCATAAGAAAATCGCAAAAATTGAACAACCATTAATCCGGGTGCAACTCCAAAACTTACTACATCCGCTAAAGAATCCAATTGTTTGCCCATTTCTGAACTAGCATTCATCCAACGGGCAATAAATCCATCAAAAAAATCAATTATCGCGGCACCAAAAATAAGCCAACTGGCTATCATCATTTTTTCTGGAATACTTACTAATCCGTCACCCGATGCATCATAGGTTAAACCCGGCTGTAGTATATATAGAATGGCTGTTGCGCCTAAAAACAAATTGGTTAAAGTAAAAAGGTTTGGAATTTGCTGCTTCATATTTAACGCTTCATATAAGATTCAATCTCTTCTACCGTAATTGGAATATTTTTCATTAAATCGGTATTGCCATTTTTGGTAATCCAAAAATTATTTTCAATTCGCACACCCATTTTTTCTTCTTCTATATAAATACCTGGTTCAATCGTAAACAACATCCCCGCTTTTATGGGTGCAGTTCTGGTTCCTAAATCATGCACATCAATTCCGAGATGATGAGAAATGCCATGGTATAAATACTTGCGATAAGCCCTATTTTCCTTGTCTTCGTTTTTAACATCCGACTTATTCAATAAACCAATTTTAATGAATTCTTTGGTTGCTTCCTCTCCTACTTTATCAGTATAATTGACAATGCTAATACCTGGTTTCAAAATAGATTTAGCATAATTATGCAAGTTCAAACAAGCATTATAGACAATTTTCTGACGCTTTGTAAATTTACCGTTCACAGGAATGGTACGCGTTAAATCTGCACAATAGCCTCCATATTCTGCTCCAAAATCCATCAAAATTAAATCCCCATCTTTACATTCTGCGTTATTAGACACATAGTGTAGTGTTCTTGCATTATCGCCACTTGCAATAATACTTCCATATGCAGGTCCAGTTGCACGTTGGCTCAAAAAGCTATGCCAAATTTCAGCTTCTATTTCACATTCATTCACACCTGGCTTTATAAACTTCATCAATCGTCTAAACGTGTTGTCTGTAATATCGATGGCTTTTTGCACCACTACAATTTCCTCTTTCGATTTAATAGCGCGCAATTCTTTCATAATTTTTGCAGCTCGCAAAAACTGATGCAATGGATATTGCGCTTTCATTTCTTCAATAAAACGATACTCTCTGGTTTTAATAAAAGAGGCTTTTCGATCATTCTCGTTACTGTCTAAATAAATATGATCGGCTAAATGAATCCAACCCTGTAAAAGCGCATCTAAGCTATCTAGCCATATAACTGTACTTATTCCAGAAATTGATTTAGCTTCTGCTGCTCTTAATCTTTTGCCATCCCATTTTTCTTTGAGTTCGTTAGGGCGAACCAATACCAATACTTCTCTAAATTTTGGATCAGGATTATCAGGGAAAAGTATCACCATAGAATCTTCTTGAACGATTCCACTTAACCAATATAAATCACTGTTTTGCTTAAAGGAATGCAAAGCATCTCCATTACTCGGCCATTCGTCGTTGCTTACAAAAATAGCAATGCTGTTGGGCAACATATTACCCACGAATCGTTTTCTATTATTAGTAAATATAGCTGGATCTAAAGGTTGATATTTCATGCGCATCTAATTGAGATACGCAATATATAAAGTTTGAAGCACTTAAAACCGTACAGTAGGACATTTAACTGACCTGCCCAATGAACTAGAGAAAATTCCATGTTTTATGATAGATAATTCATATGCACCCCTAGAAGCATTAAACCTATTGACTGAGGAGATAGTAGCATCATAATTAACCGTAATTTTAAGGTCATTTATCTGATAGCCCACCATGGGAATAATCGCATCACTATTTCTATAATAAAGTCCAAGAATCATTTGTTGTTGTCCATTTCCCCCTAAATTCCTATTGGCATTCAATCCCATAACCAACTCATTGGTATTCCCAACAGAACTGAAATAGATATTTGGATTTAATATCCATAAATCTTCCATTTTAATACTAGCATTTGCAAAAACGTTATACCTGATTGGGACTCTGGCATCGCTAATAGTAGATGCAAAAAAACTTTCTTTGGGTCTATTTAAATGCATCAAAGATACTCCCGCATTAAAATAAAAATTTTCAGAAGCAAAATACGCATAATTCAATCCCATATTTACATCTAAATAGCCAACTTGACTAAAGGCAAAGGGTTCATTAGAAGGAATAGAAACGTCAAAAAATTGGCCATTCCACTGATTATCAAAATTAAGCTTTGAAATATCTACTCGCTTAGCAGTAATGCCTGCACTAAATCCAGCGCTTAATAAACTATTATACCCCAACATTTGATGCCATGCCAAAGACAAAGCTGCTCCTGTTGCTGTTAGCTGTCCAGCACCTGCAACATCCTTGTTAATGGTAGCACCAATACCCATCCAACCGTTTTCAAAACGGTTAGCAAACAATTTCGAATCGGCCCATACACCCATTGTCTTATATCCAGCCCCAATAGCAGACCAACTATTTCTATAATTGAGCCCTGCTCTGTAATCATAATCAGGATTAAATCCTGTATTAGCTGGATTTACTAGCAATGGTGCATTATAATATTGCGAATAGCTTAACGCTTGTGCATTCGTTTCTTGAAGACCAATAAGTATGGCCACCATCAACAAAAAACATTGTATAATTTTCATTTTAGCCATTATCGCAATAGAGTTATATCTCCTTTTTTAGTTAGCTTTTCTTTATCACTAAATTCAAGTTCTAATGTATAATGATATACTTCTTGAGGTTGAAGTTTACCGTTATATCTTCCATCCCATCCATCCACTATACTGTTACTAGCAAACACCAAGTTTCCCCATCGGTTGTATATTTTCCAACTCATTTTGGTGATTCCAAATCCACGAACGAAAATTTTATCATTCACGCCATCCCCATTAGGTGAAAAGGCATTTGGGACATTAAACCCAGGAACAATAGTGATTGCTATTGGTGCACAACTGGTGTCGGAACAGCCTGCATCATTGTAAGCAATTACACAAGCATTATAGGTTCCAGTTGCATTATATAAATGACGGACCAGTGTATCGGACCTTAGTGTGTTTAGCGTATCCCCATCTCCAAACAACCATTTAAATCGGTTAGCACCAAAACTATTATTCGTAAAAGTAACTGGTGTATTGGCTTCTGTTGGATCAGGGCTAAAGCGAAGTCCAGCTGCTGGATTATCTCGAACACTTATAGGAACAATAATGCTATCTGCAATATTGCAAGTGGATGAATCAATTACAACCAATTTTACATTATAAATCCCAACGGATGAATACAAGTGTTGAGGGGAAGTAACTGTTGATGTATTACCGTCTCCAAAATCCCAACGGAAAGTCCTACCTGCCAATGATGTATTATTAAACACTGCTCTATAAGGAACACAGCCCAATGAAGGTGTTTCAAATTGTGCTTTTACCAAAGGTGAAATCCGTATTTGTAATGTTATACTATCTAACTCGTTACAGAAACTGGTATCAAGTAAAATCAATCGAACATTATATGTACCCGCGGTAGCGTAAGTATGTGTTACTGAACCAAATGATGCAACACGTCTTGTTCCATCTCCAAAATCCCATCTGAAAGCATTGGCACCAAAGGTTCTTGATGCGAATGAATTATTATCAAATCGATAAGACAGCGATTCACAAGGAAGTAATTTATTGGGTGTAAATGCCAATGTTGCTTCATCTGATCTCACTCGCATTGTAATAAAAGATGTGTCACTTATATTACAAGAAGCAGAGTCAATTGCAATCAATCTTACTCTGTATACGCCAACATTATTAAATGTATGTGTTACAGAATTATTGGTAGTAATCACTTCTGGTGAACCGTCATTGAAATTCCAACGATAAGTTTTAGCCAATTCCAATGTATCAGAAAATACGACCGTAAGTGGAACACAGCCCGAAGTGTCTCGCGCTACACCATTGATAGCGGTTTTAATCCCCCCACCTACTCCAGCTAAATTAAATGCAATTTTAATGGCTAATAAATTACAAGAGTTGCTTCTATTGGTAGTAGACCATGCGCCTCCTGTTCCAACAATGGGTCTACTTGGATCACCAATTCTTTTACATGAACAAATTGATTGGTAAATCGTCCCATTCGGATCAAATCTACTGGTACCACCGTCTACGTGATCAGCAAAACCTCCTGTTTGACCAAAATATGAACCATAAATTTGTCGCTGTGCGTCGCGCTCTAAAACAAAAAAATAAAAATCAGATCCATCAGTAGATGATTGGTAAGCGTCACTGGTTGGTGGAGGTAAATTACTGAGCGGAGATGTTAAGAAATTATTGATGGTACTACCGCCCCATCCGGAAACATATACTCTACCACATCGATCTACTAAAAAAGCTGAAATAGAAAGGCTTGGAGAAGAAGCAGTACTTAAACCAAAATTGGTAAAATAAATATAGCCCGAAAGATCAGGTTGTAATTTGGCAATAAAATGCTTTCCTGATGCCTGATTAGGATTGGCTGTATTATAGGGAGAATTAATGGGAGTAAATACCCCCGTAGTAGTACCCACAACATAGGGGAACCCTTGTCTATCAAACTGAATTCCAAAAATAACATCATCTCTATTTGTTCCAATATAGCTAGTGCTAATTAGCGTGGAACCGTCGGAAGAAACAATGCTAATAAATCCATCTACAAAGCCATTGTTGTTTTGAAAACTGGCTATTGCATTAGATCTTGCAGGCATATCTGTACTGGCAGTTGCACCTGCAACATAAATATTATTATTTGCGGGATTAACTGCTAAAACAAAAGCTGCATCATCATTATTACCCCCTAAAAAACTAGAAAATATAACCCGAGATAAATTAGCATCTAATTTAATCAAGACACCATCTTGCATTCTTCTATCACTATTTGTTCTGGCTGCTCCAGGAGTTCGTTGAAAAGCACCCGTAGAAGTAGGAAAATCAGCTGATTGTGTTACTGATGCTAAAACGATATTACCCTGACTGTCAAAAATGACTTCACTTCTTGCGTCGTCTCCATAATTTCTTCTTGTTGTTTCTGGTCCTTGCGGAGTATCATAATTTGGCCTAATATTAATTCCATCTTTACCTATACCACCAATTCGCAAAGAGCCAATTAATGCGTTACCCCTACTATTTATTTTAGTTAAAGCAATATCAAAATCTCCTCCTACACCATACAATGGCAATGAGCCAACTACAGAGGGATAACTTGCTCCTGAAGATGTTCTACCTGCAATAACCAAGTTGCCCGCTGCATCAGCAACAAGACTATGTGGTTGTTCATTTCCGTTACCACCAATATAAGTAGCATAGATTAAGTTTGTACCACCTGGCTCAAATTTCAAAATCCCCATATCATACCCATTCAGCCCAAACTCAGGAACACCGTTTCTAAAAGTAGTTTGAACTGCCCCATTGGTAACAGGGAATCCTGCACTAAAAACGATTCCCCCAGCATAAAAATTACCTAGGTTATCATAGGTTGCAGTAAATCCCCAATTGTCTGCAGTACTTCCTGAATAACTGATAAATACAGGCTGAGGATCTATCACTAATATGCTATTCCGATTATATTGGTTGTCTAATTTAAACTTAACCAAATTCCCTTTTACTTCATAAGCACAATCCACTTCTTTTCTCTCACCGTTGGTTATTTGATAAGTATAAGGCACCGTTTCTTGCAGAGTACCTACTGATGTTTTGATTTGTAAAGCTCCATTCTTTATACTTAACCCATCAGACCCTTCTACAAATAATACCACTTTATTGGGGTCTCCACCCGGGTGAACAATAATATCATATTTTAATACGCCATTGTTTGTATAATAGCGTATGTCTATATTCGGATACATGTTTTTATAGGTTATCGATTGAAAAGTCTTACAATCGGTTGCCCATTTAGTAGGGTCGTTTCCTATAAAATAATTATTGACTCCTCCCAAAGGTTTCTCCTTAATAATTGTTGGATTGGGATTGGCATTTAAAAATTTCACCTCATAAGCATGAGAACGTAAGATTAAATCACGCTCTCCGGTTTCCCCAAATTTTGGAGTAATATCTGTTTTGTTTTCACCTGATGTATGACGTGTATGAAAATGCCTAGAATCGGCTATAGCTGCGTAATCATCTACATTATGCTGTAAAACCTTGTACCCATTTTTTGTTAATGCAAATGCGCTAGAAGACAACTCGCTTTTAAACTGAATGGCACTTGGCCACTGCCCTTTATTTTCAATAAAATCGAGGTAACCTTGTGCATTTAAGCCAAGCATTCCTAATAAAAAAACAACGATTAATCCTACCGATTTCAATACCATCTATTTAAGTTACGAAATTTTACTCCACCCATGTTTCAATTGTTGAGCTGCTAAATAATCTTTTAACATTGCATTCTCAGTTGAATCTAAATACAAATCTTGTTCCACAATTTGCGCTGCTTTTTCCTTTGCCTTTTCTAGCAATCCCTTGTCATTAACAATACTAGCCAACTTAAAGTTCAAAGCACCACTTTGTCTGGTTCCTTCAATATCACCAGGACCTCGCATTTCAAGGTCTTTCTCTGCAATTTTAAAACCATCATTGGTAGCGCACATAATATTGATACGTTCTTTGGCTTCTTTGCTTGCTTTACTACCCGTTAATAAAATGCAAAAACTTTTTTCGCTTCCTCTTCCTACCCTCCCCCTAAGTTGATGCAATTGTGATAATCCAAATTTTTCGGCACTTTCAATTACCATAACCGATGCATTCGGAACGTTTACGCCAACTTCTATTACTGTGGTACTCACCATTATTTGTGTATCGCCCATTACAAAACGTTGCATATTGGTTTCTTTCTGTTCCGCTGGCTGTCTTCCATGCACCATACTAATTCGGTAATTGGGCTCGGGAAAAAAACTTTTTACTTGCTCATATCCTTGCATCAAGTCTTCATAACTCAATTTTTCACTTTCTTCAATAAGCGGATAAATAAAATATGCCTGTCTTCCTTTGGCAATTTCTTCTTTAACAAAGCCCATCACACTTGCTCTGGCCATTTCATTTCTATGTACCGTAGTAATGGGTATTCTTCCTGGGGGCAGTTCATCCATCACGCTGTATTCTAAATCTCCATAGGCTGTCATTGCCAATGTTCTAGGGATAGGCGTTGCCGTCATCACCAACACATGTGGAGGAATCACGGCTTTTGTCCATAATCTTGCTCTTTGTGCAACACCAAACCGATGTTGTTCATCTACAATGACCAACCCCAAATTTTTGAACTGCACTTTATCTTCTATTATAGCATGTGTACCTACCACAAAATGAATAGTGTCTTCTTGTAAGCCTTTTAAAATTCTTCTTCGCTCTGCAGTTTTAGTACTACCCGTTAACAGTGCTACTTCTACAGGCATTTCTTTTAATAAACCCGTTAAACTTTGGTAATGCTGTTGTGCTAATATTTCTGTGGGGGCCATCAACGCACTTTGATAGCCATTATCTGCAGCCAATAACATACTCAACAATGCCACAATGGTTTTTCCACTTCCAACATCTCCTTGTAACAAGCGATTCATTTGCCTGCCTCTTGCAGTATCTTGTCTTATTTCTTTAATGACTCTTTTTTGTGCACCTGTTAAAGCGAAAGGAAGATAATGTTGATAAAAGTCATTAAAATTATCCCCCACTTTTTCAAAAACAACTCCCTGACTAAAACTATTTCGCTGCAAACGAACCAGTTGCAATCTAACTTGTGCAATAAAAAATTCCTCAAACTTTAAACGCTCCATTGCTTTTTTAAAGTGTAATTCAGATGTAGGAAAATGAATACCAGCAAAAGCTTCATACCTGCCCAACAGTTTTAATTCTTTCAATACATTCGCTGGAATATTCTCTGGCAAATCATTTGGGGTTAACTGCTGAAGCAGTGTATAAGTGAACTTAGCCAATTGTCTCCCATTTAAACCTCTAGCTTTTAATTTTTCTGTGGAAGGATAAACAGGCTCTAAAAATGCGGCACCCCCCATTTTAGCAGGCACAAAAACCTCTATTTCTGGATGCACCATTTGTGCTTTTCCATTAAAAAAAGTTGTTTTGCCAAAAACCAAATAATCTGACCCTACATATAAACTTTTTTGTACCCAATTAATTCCTTGAAACCAAGTCAATTCAAGAACTCCTGATGCATCTCTTATTTGAGCAACCAATCTTTTGGCTCGTTTTTCTCCAATTACATCAAATTGTATTAATCTTCCCGCAACTTGTATATACTCAGTTTGAAAATTAATATCACTTATTTTACTAACCTTGGTTTTGTCTATATGTCTAATTGGATAGTGTTGCAATAAGTCATTAAAAGTGAACAACTCCAGTTCCTTTTTAAGCATATCAGCCCTAAGCGGACCAACCCCCTTAAGGTATTCAATAGGCGAAGCGAGTATGGTATTTACAACTGAAATAATGATAATAGTATGGTTCCGGCTACAATTTCCGATTTCTTTTGATGCCAACCATAAAAAACCAAACACTATATTTATCTTCGCCCATATGGAAAAAGAGGTTGTTGTAAGTGGAATTCGGCCCACCGGATTCCTTCATTTAGGTAATTATTTTGGCGCTATGCGTAATTATGTGCGCATGCAAGACGATTTTAATTGTTATTTTTTTGTGGCCAACTGGCATAGTTTAACCACACACCCAGATACCAAAGAATTAAAAAATAGCGTATACAGAGTAATTGCAGAAAATATTGCTTGTGGATTAGACCCGCAAAAAGTGGCATTTTATGTGCAAAGCGATGTGCCTGAAATTGCAGAACTTTATTTGTACCTAAATATGCTTTCTTATAAAGGAGAGCTAGAAAAAACAGTCACTTTTAAAGAGAAAGTAAGAATGCAACCAGAAAACGTAAATGCTGGATTGCTTACTTACCCTGTACTTCAGGCTGCTGATATCATTATTCAAAGAGCGGTGAAAGTTCCTGTTGGCAAAGACCAAGAGCAACATCTAGAAATGGCCCGAAATTTTGCGGATCGTTTTAACTATCGATATGGAGAAGTATTTCCTTTACCCTATGCATTTAATTATGGAGACGAATTAATCAGAATTATGGGGTTAGACGGGAATGGAAAAATGAGTAAAAGTGAAAATCAAAATGCAACTATTTACTTAGCAGACGACGACGAGTTGATTAGAAAAAAAATCATGAAGGCCAAAACCGATCAAGGACCATTAGAGCCCAATGCTATAAAACCTGATTATATTCAGAATTTATTTACCATGATGAAATTGGTAAGTAGCGCCGATACATTAGCCAAATTTGAAGCAGATTTCAATGCCAGTTCAAATGGAAATTGCATCATTCGATATGGAGACATGAAGAAGCAATTGGCGGAAGACATGGTGTTATTCATTAAACCCATCAGAGAGAAAGCTTCAGACCTTTTAGCAAATCCAGATGAGTTACACAGAATAATCAAACAAGGAGCTGATAAGGGCAGAGCCAGAGCTGCTGAAACATTAAAAATGGTTAGAGATGCGGTGGGTTTAAATTATTAGATCATAAACCACCAAAATCAGATTAGTTTACTTAAGTTGCGACACTTTAATAGAATCTACCAATGGCAAAACCTAAAAAACCAAAGCACGTAGCAATAGCAGGAAATATTGGTGCGGGTAAAACAACTTTAACAGAAATGTTGAGTAAACATTATCGCTGGATACCCCAGTTTGAAAATGTAGATACCAACCCATATCTAATGGATTTTTATGAGGACATGCCACGTTGGAGTTTCAATTTGCAAATATATTTTTTGAATAGCAGATTGAATCAGCTTTTAGATATACAACATGGAACTGAAACAGTTATTCAAGATAGAACCATCTACGAAGACGCAAATATTTTTGCTCCCAACTTACATGAAATGGGATTAATGAGTAAAAGAGATTTTGATAACTATTATCAATTTTTCCAGACACTCAAAACAATGGTACAGCCTCCCGATTTATTAATTTATTTAAAAGCATCTGTACCGACTCTGGTTTCTCAAATTCAAAAAAGAGGCAGAGAGTATGAAGAAAATATTCGTTTAGATTATTTGAAAAAATTAAATGAGTATTATAATAAATGGATTGATGGCTATAAAGAAGGTCAGTTATTAATCATTGATTGCGATAAAAATAAATTTGCAGAAAACGAGGAACAATTTGGCGAAATTATTAGCAAAGTAGATGGAATGCTATTTGGACTTTTTTAATCGGTACTAACCAAAATATGAATTACGAAGAACTAGTAAAAAATCATTCAGGAGAGTTAATTGAAAAATTGGTAACCCATGTGGTTAGCCAAGACCCAGTTGAAGTATTGTTCAATTTTGAAGACAACGATCAATGGGCAATTGTAAGCATGCACCAATATGAAGAAGACTTAGAAATATCACTTAGAATGCATGCCAATCAAACAGTTGATTTATTCGTAGGATATTATGATGATGATGATGAGTTTCATGAAATAGTACATGTATTAACCGAAACAGAATTAGAACAATTACCCGATGGATTAAAAAAAGTGATGCGCAAAGTGGTAGACGACGAAAAAGGTATGCGTTTACCGGGTAATTTTTTATCGGCAAAATAATAAAGCCTCCCTCTTTTCAGAAGGAGGCTTCTTAGGCAAACAATCGCAAACAGTTAAGCAATCAATAGTTATACGATTGGAGCAGCCGCCAGAATCTCTGCCGAAACACCAGCTGCATATTTTTCAAAATTCTTAATGAATTGTTGTGCTAAATTTTTGGCTGTTGCATCATATGCTGCAGCATCTTTCCAAGTAGACCTAGGGTTTAAAATTTCAGCTGGAGCATCAGGGCAGCTTGTTGGAATCATCATTCCAAACACTGGATGCTGTTCATAACTAACATTATCTAAACTACCATTTAAAGCCGCGGTAATCATAGCTCTTGTATAGCTTAATTTCATTCGACTTCCGGTACCATAAGAACCTCCGCTCCAACCGGTATTAATCATCCAAACATTCACTTCATTTTCTTTCATTTTAGCTCCTAACATTTCAGCATATTTGCCTGGATGTAAGGGTAAAAATGGTGCTCCAAAACATGCACTAAATGTAGATTTAGGCTCTGTTACACCTGCTTCTGTTCCTGCTACTTTAGCAGTATAGCCGCTAATAAATTGATACATAGCTTGACCAGGGCTTAACTTACTGATAGGAGGTAAAACTCCATAAGCATCACAGGTTAAGAAGAATATATTTTTAGGCAACCCACCAATACTTGGTTCCATTGCATTAGAAATAAAATGCAATGGATAACTTACCCTGGTATTTTCTGTAATGCCTTTAAAGCCAAAATCAATTTGATTGGTTCCATTGATAAAGCCCACATTTTCTACCAAAGCCCCTGGCTTGATTGCATGAAAAATTTCAGGCTCTTTTTCTTCACTTAAATCAATGGTCTTTGCATAACATCCACCTTCAAAATTGAAAACACTATTGCTGGTCCAACCATGTTCATCGTCTCCAATTAATTTTCTATTAGGGTCGGCACTTAATGTTGTTTTACCCGTTCCACTCAAACCAAAAAATACAGCTACGTCTCCTTCTTGACCCATATTAGCACTGCAGTGCATACTCAATACATTCTTTTGTTGAGGTAGAATATAATTCAGGATGGTGAAGATTCCTTTTTTCATTTCACCTGTATACCCTGTTCCTCCAATTAAAATGGTCTTATAGGTAAAAGATACCACTGCAAAATTATGCTGTCTGGTTCCATCTACGGCAGGATCTGCTTTAAAACCAGGAGCTTGAATAATATGCCATTCTGGTGTGAAGTTGTCTAATTCAGCTTCTGTTGGTCTTAAGAACATATTGTAAGCAAATAAATTGCTCCAAGGATTTTCGTTAATCACGCGAATATTTAATCGATAATTGTCATCCGCGCAAGCATAAGCGTCTCTTACCCATACTTCATCTTGTTGACCTAAATAATCCAATACTTTTTTCTTTAATTGATGAAAATATTTTTCATCAATAGGAATATTGAAATTATTCCAATGAAC
>JBMLPQ010000306.1:0-1856 GCA_049242025.1 Sediminibacterium sp. | reverse complement strand
TCGATGTCTTCACGCCATTGCGTGAAGACTATCGAGAAAAAGGTGGAATTAATTTAAGCTAAGCGCCTGCTTTCATTTTTTGAATAGCAGCGGTTATTTGAGGAACCACTTCAAATGCATCGCCTACGATTCCGTAGTCAGCTGCTTTAAAGAACGGAGCTTCTGGATCTTTATTGATCACTACAATCACTTTAGATCTATTTACACCAGCCAAGTGTTGAATAGCACCTGAAATGCCAATAGCAATATATAAGTTAGGAGCAACCTGAACACCGGTTTGTCCTACGTGTTCGTGGTGAGGTCTCCAATGTGCATCACCCACCGGACGACTACATGCAGTAGCTGCACCTAATTCTTTGGCAAGGTCTAATAAAATACCCCAATTTTCTGGTCCTTTTAAACCTCTACCGCCACTCACAACAATATCTGCTTCAGTTAATGGGACTTCTCCAGTTATTTTATTGACAGCAGTTACTTTCACTTTAGATTCGCTTACAGTTACTGCTAATGCTTCAACAGCGGCACTGCCTTCTGTTGCAACTGTTTTGTAAGCATTTGGGTTTAAAGAAATTACTTTAATAGCAGATAGGATGTTCACATTGGCAAATGCCTTACCAGAGAATACCGTTTTCTTTACAGAAAATCCATTGCTGGTATCTGGCAATGCACATGCGCCCGCAACTAAACCAGCTTTTAGTTTTGCAGCTACTCTTGCTGCAACTGCTTTACCAGTTTGGTTATGAGAAAATACAACTACAGTAGCTCCACTTGCAGTTGTTGCTTCACTAATTACACTAGCATAAACTTGTGCGTCTACATTATTTAATGCAGGGTTACTTACTTGGTGAATTTTACTCACCCCGTATTTACCTAATGCTGCTAAGTCATCGCTTACTGTCCCTAATACAATACCCTCAGCAGTAGTACCTAATTGCTTGGCAATATCTGCACCATAAGTAAGCGCTTCTAAAGAAGATTTTTTTACATGACCTTCTGATTGATCTATAAATATTAAAACTGACATGTTAATTGATTTGATGGTTAATAAAGTGCATTTAGATTAAATGGCTTTGGCTTCTTCGTGTAATAATCTTACTAATTCAGCAACATTATCAGGAGCAACCAATTTAACCCCAGCTTTTGCAGGTGGTAATTCAAAACTTGCAATACTGGTTAGTGCATCTATAGCTGCAGGCTCAACCACTTTAAGCGGCTTTGTTCTTGCAGCCATAATACCACGCATATTAGGGATTCTTTGTTCTGCCATACCCTTTTGGCAACTAACTACCACAGGTAATGCAACATCAGCAGTTTCTTCACCACCTTCAATTTCACGAACAACTGTAGCTATGCTACCGTTTAAATCAAATTTAGTTGCTAAAGAAATATAAGGTGCATCTACTAATTCTGCAACCATACCGCCAATAGAAGAACCATTGTAGTCAATGGTTTCCTTTCCGGTAAAAATAATATCATAACCACCTTGCTTAGCCACTTCTGCAATTTGTGCTGCAATGTAGTAAGCATCACTATTGTCGGTATTCACTCGAATGGCTTCGTCTCCACCCAATGCCAATGCTTTTCTGATAATTGGTTCTGCATCTGCATTACCAACGGTTACTAAATGAATAGTAGCTGCAGGATTTGCCTCTTTTAATTCAATGGCTCTTACCAATGAATACCACTCATCGTATGGATTAATAATCCATTGTACACCCGCTTCATCAAATTTGGTATTGCCATCGGTGAAGGCAATTTTAGAAGTCGTGTCTGGTGTTTTGCTAACACAAACTAAAATCTTCATATGGTTATGGTTTATCTATTAAATAGTTGTTTATGCAACTATTGCAAATATA
>JBMLPQ010000305.1:0-15148 GCA_049242025.1 Sediminibacterium sp. | reverse complement strand
CATAATAGCAGAACAAAAAACTACCTGAAGAAAATAATAAATGGTGGTTTGCATACAATTAATTTTTAGTTTTTTTCATTTCTAGCAATAACAACTCCAACTCTTTTAAAGAGATATCTTTTTGCTTTACCATAAAGGAAACTGCATCAGCAAAAGATCCTTCGAAATAACCTTCCACTAAATTGCGAATGGTACTAGAGGAATAATCTTCCTTGGTTATAATCGGATAATACTGATGTACTCTTCCGATTTGGTTCACCCCTACAAATCCTTTATCAACTAAAATTTTTACAATGGTTGCAATTGTATTGCTATGGGGCTTGGGATCGGGCTGAGCGTCAATAATGTCTTTCAAGAAAGCGGTTTCCAACTTCCATACGGATTGCATTATTTGCTCTTCTGCTTTGGTTAATGGTTTCATGGTGTACATTTACAAGAGTAAACTTATAACTAAATTTTTAGTTTAACAACTATTTTTTTAGTTATTTAACTATTTTTTTAGTTATTAACATGAAATACTATATCATAGCGGGAGAAGCCAGTGGAGATTTACATGGTAGCAACCTGATTAAACAGTTGAAAATAAATGATACTTCAGCACAAATACAATGTTGGGGTGGAGATTTAATGGAAGCCGCCGGAGCGAGTCTAGTAAAGCATTATAGAGATTTAGCATTCATGGGTTTTTCGGAAGTCATCAAAAACTTACCCACTATTTTAGGCAATTTGAGTTTTTGCAAAAAAGATATTTTAAGTTTTCAGCCTGATGTGCTCATTCTAATAGATTATCCAGGTTTTAATTTAAGAATTGCTGAATGGGCTAAACAACAAGGCTTTAAAGTGGTCTACTATATTGCACCTCAAGTATGGGCGTGGAAAGCCAATCGAGTAAAAAAAATGAAGCAATGCATCGATTTGATGTTGTGCATTCTTCCTTTTGAAAAAAACTATTTTAAAGAACAATGGAACTGGGAAGTTGAATATGTAGGCCATCCCTTAATTGAAGTGATTGAACAATTTAAAGCAACTCATCAATTAGACCCCAAACCAATTGTGGCTTTATTGCCTGGTAGTCGTAAACAAGAAATTGCTAAAAAACTTCCCATCATGTTAAGTGTTGCTTCACATTTTCCTGACTACGAATTTGTGGTAGCTAAAGCACCTGGGCAAGAAGATGCATTTTATGAACCATTCCTACAAGGCCAAGAGAATGTAAGGGTAGTGAAAGACAGCACTTATGCATTATTGATGCAATCCAGTGCAGCATTGGTTACCAGCGGAACCGCTACTTTAGAGACTGCCTTATTTAGTGTACCAGAAGTTGTTTGTTATAAAGGCAGCAATATCAGTTATCAAATTGCAAGAAGGTTGGTTAAAATCAAATTCATTTCCTTGGTTAACTTGATTATGGATAAGGAAATAGTAAAAGAATTAATTCAGGATGAATTGAATACAATGAATTTAGTTAATGCCTTGAATTCACTCTTGAAAAACAACCAAGATCAAGCAATACTTAAGGAAGAATATTCAAAATTATATCAGTTACTTTCAGCAGGAGGTCATGCTTCCCAGAATGCTTCCAGTCTAATTATGCATTTCCTGAAAAAATAAATTATTTAAACATTGGTATTACCACTTGTTTAATAATGATAAATAAGACTGCTATTAAAAACATTACCAATGAAATCCTATTCATGCCATGCATGTACTTCATCCAAGCAGATTTGGGTGCATTTGGATCTTCTTTCTTGATAAATAAATACTGCTGTATTTGGTTCCAGATTCCCATGATTGGTCATTTTTACAAAGATAACATGCTGAATGCATTTTAGTTCAATCAACCTTATACCCTTAGATTTGTTAAAACACAAAACGAAATATGCTTCCAAAGTTTATCCTAATAGCTTGCTTGGCCATCTGTTTGAAAACGCAGGCCCAAATTGATCCAGCCAAAATTGATATTATCCGCGACAAATACGGCGTTCCGCATATTTTCGGAAAAACAGATCCTGAAGTGGCGTATGGCTTGGCTTGGGCGCACGCGGAAGACGATTTTACTACCATTCAACAATCCTTACTTGCAGGCAAAGCCATGTTAGCGCAATACCAAGGCAAAAAAGGGGCTTCCATTGATTATATTGTTCATTTGCTGAGAATTCCTGAATTAGTAGAAGAACGATATGAATCGGATTTAGCCCCCGACTTTAAAAAATTATTGGAAGGATATAGCGCCGGCCTAAATGCTTACGCAGCCAAACACCCCAAAGAAGTATTGTTCAAAAAAATATTCCCCGTTACTCCAAAAGACATGGTACAATACTCTGTTTTACAACTCTGTGTACTTTCAGGGGCTGATAAAGCATTGGCTGCAATTTTTGGTGGCACAGTTCCTTTATTAGAAAATTATAAAACGCAGGGAAGCAACGCATTTGCTTTTAACAGCAACAAAACAAACGACGGTAATGTATACCTTGCCATCAATGCACACCAGCCTCTTGAAGGACCCGTAGCATTTTACGAAGCACATTTAAACAGTGAAGAAGGATGGAATATATTGGGAGCAAACTTCCCAGGTGCACCTTCTATATTGCATGGAGTAAATGAATATTTAGGTTGGGCCCACACAGTGAATGAGCCTGATAAATTAGATGTATATCAATTAGAAATAAACCCAGCCAATAAAACCCAATATAAATTGGACGGCAAATGGGAAACATTAGAAGAAAAAGTTGCCCGTTTAAAAGTAAAAATTGCTGGTTTAAAAATCAATGTTAAGAAAAAAGCATATTGGAGTAAATATGGACCAACCATTATTACAGACAGAGGCACTTTCTCCATCAGAATGCCCGCTCAAATGGATATTAGAGGATTAGAACAATGGTATCGTTTTAATAAAGCCAAAAACTTTACAGAGTTTAAAGCTGCAGTTAACATGAAAGCCATTCCTGGTTATAATATTGTTTATGCGGATAAATATGATACCATCTATTATATTAGCAATGGACGAATTCCGATCAGAGATAAAAACTATAATTGGAAAACCACTTTACCCGGTAATACCAGTGCTACGTTGTGGAATCAGTTACATCCAATAGAGGCCTTACCACAAGTTTTGCAACCGAAGTCTGGTTTTGTGTACAATACCAACCACTCTCCTTTTCATTCAACAGAAGGCCCTGAAAATCCTATTGTAAAGGATATTACGATGGGATATGAGACCCTAGAAAACAATCGCAGCAAGCGTTTTGAAGAAATGCTCAAACCCCTGAACAAAGTGAGTTACGAAGACTTTAAGCGAATCAAATTCAGTAGACAGTTCCCCTCCAACTTTTACTTTCCTTATAATATTGATACCCTTTTCATGTTGGACGAAACCAAGTACACAGATATTGCAGACTTAATTTTGAATTTAAAATCCTGGAATAAAATTGCCGATGCAGAAAGTATTGGTGCTGGTACCTTTTTTATGATTACGCATACTGTTTATGATAATAGAGCCATTTACTTGAAGCAAAAAACAATTACGCAAGATCAGGCAGTAGAAATTATAAGAGCAGCAAAATCTAAAATGATGACCCATTTCAAGAGAACTAATTTGCAATTGGGCGATATTCAAAAACTAGTGCGAGGAAATGTAGTTTTACCATTGCCTGGTTTACCAGATGTATTAGCTCCTATGTATTCTCTACCCTATAAAGATGGTATGTATAAGGGAAATCAAGGTGATGCCTACATTGAAATGGTTCGCTTTACTAAAAATGGACCTATCATTGAAAGCTTGAATGTATATGGAGCTTCTGCTAGAAAGGATTCTCCACATTACACCGACCAAATGGAAATGTATGTGAAGCAACAAACCAAAAAAATGACTCTAGATAAAGCAACTATTTATCAAGAAGCTGTGAAAAAATATAATCCACTTTAACCTTGATGAATAAAGGGTTTTAATAGATTGGTTATTTGTTGCGTCTCAATAATAAAGCCATCGTGCCCATAAGTAGAATGAATAATTTCTAAAGATGCATTGGGCATATAAGTAGCCATGAATTGTTGTTCATCTACAGGACAAAGTATATCAGAACTTATTCCAATGATTAAAGTTGGCTGTTGTATGCTTTGTAGTGTAGCAATTAAATTCCCTCCTCTGCCTCTTGCTAAATGATGGCTGTCCATTGCTTTTGTTAGTAGCCAGTAACTATAGGCGTTAAAGCGATTTACTAATTTTTGACCTTGGTAATTAATATAGGAAGATGCTTTGAAGTTGTCTATTTTTTCAGGGTCAGGATCTGTCTGCTTTTCTTGAAAAGTAGCATAATTGCGATAAGTGAGCATACCTATAGCACGAGCGGCTTTTAATCCGGCAGCACCTGCATCTGAAGTATGATGTCTCCAAGTAGCATCTGCTTCAATCGCCAACCTTTGTGCAGTATGCACTGCAACACCCCATGCAGATTCTGAAGGAGATGTTGCAATTAAAAAAAATTTTTGAATAACCGATGGCTCCATCACCGCCCACTCCAACACTTGGTATCCACCCATACTTCCGCCCATCAATACCTCAATCGATTGAATGCCTAAATGTTTTCTTAATAAAATATGCGCCGCCACCATATCGCGTATGGTTACTATTGGGAAATGAGCATAATAAGGTTGATGACTAACTGAGTTCAAACTCAAAGGGCCTGTTGATCCATAACAAGATCCAATGATATTGGCACAAACGATAAAGTAATCTTGAGGATTGATTAAGCATCCCTCTCCTACCAAACCGTTCCACCAGTCTGCTACATCGGAATTAGCAGTTAATGCATGGCAAACCCAAATAATATTAGTACCTGATTTATTCATAGTACCATAGGTATGATAGGCTATTTCTAATCCTTGTAGTGTTTCCCCAGATTCTAACAAAAAAGGGGATTGGCAGGTATAATGCTGTATGGCCATTGTTCAAAATTCTACCACAAAATAAAGACATGTGAAGCGTACCTTTGTGAAAATTTTAAAGCAGCACTAAGACTATGAGAAAGCAAACCCAAGCGATTCGCATTCAAACAGAACGCACCCAAGAAATGGAACATTCTACACCCCTTTTCTTAACCAGCAGTTTTTGTTTTGACAATGCGGAAGAAATGCGTGCAGCTTTTGCAGATGAATCGGACGATAATATTTATTCACGTTTTAGTAACCCAAGTGTACAAGAGTTTGTAGATAAATTAGTGGCTTTAGAAGGTGCAGAAGCTGGCTATGCTACTGCTTCTGGAATGAGTGCGGTATTTGGTTCATTCATGGCATTACTAAAACAAGGAGATCGCCTATTGTCTTGTAATTCAATCTTTGGTAGTACTCATACCGTTATTGCCAAATATTTACCCAAATATGGAATTGAATATGGTTATATAGGCGCTAATGCAACAGCCGAAGAATGGGAAGCTGCTATTACACCTAATACCAAAATGATATACCTGGAAACACCTACTAATCCAGGACTTGAAGTATTAGATTTAGCAATGATTGGAAACCTTGCAAAAAAATACCAAATTATATTAAATGTTGACAATTGTTTTGCAACACCTGTAAATCAGCAACCAATTGTATTTGGAGCAGATTTGGTAGTCCATTCTGCAACTAAGTGGTTAGATGGTCAAGGTCGTGTGTTAGGTGGTGCTGTAGTTGGTCGTAAAGATTTAATCAAAGAAATATATTTATTCTGCCGCAGTACCGGTCCAGCACTTTCGCCATTTAATGCTTGGGTATTAAGTAAGAGTTTAGAAACTTTGGATGTGAGAATGGAGCGACATGCATCCAATGCATTATTTATAGCACAGGCGTTGGAAAATCATAATGCAATTGCTACTTTGAAATATCCTTTTTTACCATCGCATCCTCATTATTCAATTGCGACTAAACAAATGCAAAATGGAGGCGGAATAGTATGTTTTGATTTAAAGGGGGGGATTGAAGCTGGTAGAACATTTTTAGATAAACTCAAAATGCTTTCGCTCACCGCTAATTTAGGAGACACAAGAAGTATTGCATCACACCCTGCAAGTACAACACATGCAAAACTTACAGAAGGGGAAAGACAGGCTGTAAATATTACTCCAGGGCTTATAAGAATCAGTGTAGGACTAGAAAATAAAGAAGATATATTGGCAGATATCTTACAAGCGCTTGATTAATTTTTCTAACTCAACAGCATGAAAAACGATCATTGCCATCAAAATACAAAAGCCAAGTTCCTTCAAACTTAAAGGTTGTGTTTTTAATAATTCATTTAAATAAGGAATATATATCACAGCTAATTGTAAGCAAAAAGTAAATAATACAGAAAGCAGTAATAGGGTATTAGAAAAAATGCCTTGTTTAAATAAGAATGTTTTATCGCTTCTCACAGCCAATACATGTCCTAATTGAGCAAAAGATAAAACAGTAAAGACCATTGTTTGCCAATGTGCTGAATCATTCTGCATAGCATAAGCCTGAGTAGCTAAAGTAACCCCAGCCATCAATAAGCCTACCCATAATATATGATAGCCCAATCCATCTGCAAATAAGCTTTCAGTGGCATTTCGAGGTGGCCTTTTCATAATATCAACTTCTGCTTTTTCATTGGCTAATGCCAATGCAGGTAACCCATCTGTAACTAAATTGATCCATAAAATATGAATAGGTAATAAAGGAATAGGCATACCCAATATGGGAGCTAAAAATATGGTCCATATTTCAGCGCCGTTACAAGTCATTATATACTTAATGAATTTTCGAATATTATCAACTATTCTTCTACCCTCTTTCACTGCATTTACTATAGTAGCAAATCCATCATCCAATAAAATGATATCAGCAGCTTCCTTGCTTACATCTGTTCCTGTGATACCCATTGCTACACCAATATTGGCTGCCTTTAAAGAAGGGGCATCATTTACCCCATCCCCAGTCATAGCAACAAAATGGTTATTGCTTTGCAATGCATTTACAATGCGAAGTTTTTGATTTGGCGAAACCCTTGCATAAACAGCAATTTCTAAAACCTGTTTCTTGAACTGCTCATCACTTAAATGATCAAGTGTTGTCCCCAACATCACTAAGTCATTTTCCTTCATAATGCCTACCTGCATAGCTATTGCTTTAGCAGTTGCGGGATGGTCGCCCGTAATCATTACCGGCTTTATGCCAGCATTTTTACACTCTTGAATAACTTTAATCACATTAGCCCTAGGAGGATCCATTAACCCAATATGTCCAATCCATTCCAAATCAAACTCTAAAGAATCTGTAGCTATTGTTGAAGGTAATTGGTCAATTAATTTAAAGCCATAAGCAATAATTCGCATTCCCTTTTCTGCCCATTGATTTGACTGCTTTGCTAGAAATTTTTTATCCGCTTCATCCGATAAAAAACTTTGTATGGTTTCACTTGCCCCTTTTACAATTACTAAAAATTGATTCCCTACAGTATGAACAGTAGTCATACATTTCCGATCAGAATCAAAAGGTATTTCTGCTACCCTAGGAAATTGTTGATATAATTCGTGAAATTCAGGTATAGTGAGTTGGTCTAGAGAATATTTTACTATAGCTAACTCTGTTGACTCCCCCATTGGTTCTCCCAATGAATCAAACTGAATATCCTGATTAAGAATCATAGCAAGCAACAAAGGGGTATCGGTAAATGGCAACGCTAAATCAGTCTTTTCAAAATGTTCTACAACTTTCATTTTGTTTTGCGTTATCGTACCAGTTTTATCTGTACAAATAAAACTGACCGAACCCAAGGTTTCGACAGCGGGTAATTTTCTTACCAATGCCTTACGCTTAGCTAACCTAGCAGCCCCCTTAGACAAAGCAATTGTAATTAAAGCAGGCAGTGCTTCTGGAATTGCTGCAACTGCCAAACTAATTGAGAGTAATAATAATTTAAATGGCTCTTCACCTCTTACAAGTCCACTGATAAAAAAAACCAAACAAATCAATAAAATGATATAAGACAAATTTTTACCAAACTGTCCCATCCTAATTTGCAAAGGAGTCAGTACTTTTTCTTTTTGTAATAGGCCTGCAATTCTTCCTAATTCCGTTTTCATTCCTGTTTCAACAACCAATCCAACGGCTCTACCACTTGTAACCAATGTGCCTTTGAATGCCATATTCAATTGATCACCTAATGCTACATCCTCGTTATCAATGGTTGTCACTTTTTTATGCACTGCGTTAGACTCACCCGTTAAGGAAGACTCATCAATACTTAAGGAGTGAATTTCAACGAATCGAATGTCTGCTGGCACAATATTACCTGCTTCTAGATGTATGATATCTCCAGGAACCAATTGCTCAGAAGGAATTATTTCCGTTTGCCCATTTCTAATAACCTGAGCGCTTGTAATACTCATTTTCTTTAAAGCTTCCATTGATTTTTCAGCCTTGTATTCTTGACTAAAACCCAATAAAGCATTCAATAGAATAATGACTAAAATAATGATCGTATCAGCAATATCACCCATGAACCCAGAAATAATAGCAGCGGCCATTAAAATGAGAATCATAAAGTCTTTAAACTGAGCAAAAAAATAAACCCACGCGGGTTTATTTTCCTTGGCTGTTAATACGTTTAATCCATACTGGGTTAAACGATTAGACGCTTCGATCGGGGATAAGCCATTGTATGAAGTTTTCAATTGCTTAACAACTTCATCAAGACTAATATTAAAAAAGTATTTAGTCATTTTTCACTGTAAAATCCTTTAAGGCTTTCCCTAATTCATCCATATCGTGGTTGAATTCTTCCTTGAATTTTGCCCAACCGTCTTTACCGTCTGCTTTATAATCTGCCATTTTTTTCTTCATATCCGTATTTTTCAATTCTAATGCAGCAATTTTTTCTTTGTACTCTGCTTTTGCTGCTTTTTTATCAGTCGCAATTCTAGCATTGAAATCAGCAATACTTTTGGCATTCGCATCAATTTTTTGATTGGTTTCTAACTTAAACTTTTCTACATCTGCCAAATATTCAGCATTTGCTTCATCTAAATTTTCGTTTGCTACTTTAACCTCATCCTCTGCTTTTTCCACTTTCTCAGCAGATGTATTACAGCTAATCAATTCCGTTCCTGCCAATAATAATAGGGCAGAAAAAATCAAACTTAATTTTTTCATATTTTACTTTTTGATTGTAATAACTATAATGAAGTAAGAATTTTTTGTACCTCTTCTTTAGACTTGCCTAATTTAACTTGAAGACGGCCCATTAATTCCTCCTGCTTTCCTTCAACTAACAACATATCGTCATCAGTTAGCATTGCATACTTTTGTTTCAATTTCCCTTTAAGCTCTTTCCAATTTCCTAATAATTCTGTAGTGTTTTTCATGTAGTCTTTTTTAATGTTATTTTGAAAGACTAAAGGTCTAAGACAATCTATAATTTTTTATTACAGAACTACAAGCAAATGATACATTATTTACAGATTAGCTGAAATAGCAGCATTAATAGTTAATCAGAGAGCAATTAAGAATATGATTATTTTTTTGTTCTTAGAAAAATCATTGCAATAGCAGTAGTTACCAAACCCATGACAAATGCAGCAATTGCGCCTTGAATAGCGTAATTTGAATAATTAAAATTGGCTTCTGCTTCTGCAGTTGTTTTATAGTAGCCAATTTCTACAGAACGTTTAATCACATTAGGAAAATATTCTGGGGTAATTATATAAGAAGTAATCCATTGTGTTAATGGGCTTATCAAAGCGATGATAATTGATAATACTATGCCAGATAATAATCCCTGCAAATAAGTGATATTCCCATTATAAAAGACTTTCTTCTTTTCCTTTAATGCCAATACCATTACCCAGATTGCAGGAATTGCAAAAAGATTGGTTAAATAAAGATGGTAATCTATATAAGTGCTGTGCAAACCACTTAATTTTTCTAAAAGCATCCAAACTAATCCCATAATAGAAAAAAGAATAGCCCATTTGATTTCAATTTTAATAGAAGCCATAGTAGAAAATTTTATTTTTTGATATTATTGTTAGCGTTTGATTGCATAGATCGCAGAATAGGCAAATGAATATGAAATTTTACTGCCAATACTCGAACCAATATCACCACAGAAGCCGCAATGATTTCTGTTAACCCTGTTGACAAACTAAAATGAAGACAAACAAAATAAACTACCCCACCAATAATACAAGCCAAAGCATAAATGTCTTTTTGCAACAGCAATGGTACTTCATTCAATAAAATATCTCTGATAACCCCGCCAATAGAACCCGTAATTGCACCCATCACAATGCATACCCAAAATGGAAAATTAGCATCTAAACTCTTGGTAATTCCAACAATAGTGACAAGACCTAAACCAATGGTATCAAATAAAAAAAGCGTGTTGCTCCATCTAAAAAGTTTTTCTTTAAATACCAATGTGGCCAATAAAGCAACGCCTGTTGTTATAAAATACCTACTATCCAACATCCAAAATGGAGTAACCCCTAATAGTAAATCGCGTATTGTACCGCCACCAATAGCAGTTGCCAAACCAATGATATAAGCTCCCAACCAGTCAACCTGTTTGCCAGAAGCTAATTTAATTCCACTAATCGCAAATGCAAAAGTTCCAACTAAATCAGGTAATATAGTAAATAAATTTTCCAACAAATAATTTCAACTTAAAAAATGAATAACAAAAGGGAAAAACTCAACACAGTCTAAACCAATGACATAAGTGTTACTTAATTAATTGCAAGTATTTAATTCTATTCTCCCACATAATCCATAATAAAATTAAAGCAAGTATAACTGACAAAGGCAAACCACTCAAGGCAACTGTTGCATGAATATGCACAATACCTACCATAATTGGGAAAATCATGATCGCACCAAGTGCCCTGAATTTGGGAATTAATAATAAGATTCCGCCGATAAGCTCAACCAATGCAATTAATGGCATTAACCAAGCAATTTCCATTAAAGCAGTGTTTACTTTAACCAATTCTGCAGGAAGATCAGGGGGAACAGGTATGTAATTAAAGAATTTATTTAAGCCCCCGTTGATAAACATTAAGGCAAATAAAACAGTTGCAACTGTAAAGATTTTCTGCTTCATACAATTGATTTATCCTTAAATATAATTAAGATAAATCAGTATGTCAAGTAGATTGTGCAATTAAAAAATAAAGTGGCATCCCAATCGTAATATTTACTGGAAAAGTAACCGCTAAAGCCATCGGCAAAAATAGTCCTGGATTTGCTTTAGGAACAGATATTTTCATTGCAGCAGGAACAGCAATATAAGATGCACTTGCAGCTAAAATGGCAAACATAAATCGATTGGTAACATCATCTGTAACAAACATACTTGCCCATGCAAAAAAAGACCCGTTAATTAGCGGAATAAAAAAAGCAAATAAGAAAGGGAATAATCCAAAAGAGAAGAATGCTTTTAATTTTTTACCACTAGATATACCCATATCCAATAAAAAAATGGCCAGGAACCCTTTGAATAAATCATTGGTAAATGGTTTAATCCCTTCAGCTTGTTTTGCACTAGCAACTAATCCAATTAAAAGACTTCCCAGAATAAGTAGTACACTACCATTGGTAAATGAATGTTTAATTACATCTCTTTTTTTAATATCAGTAACATCTTCTTGATCAAAAAGACTTATCAATAATAAACCAACTATAATTGCAGGAGACTCCATTAAAGCCATTATGGCTACCATATAACCATGAACCCCTAATTGTTGAGATTCTAAATATGTAACTGCTGTTACAAAAGTAACGGCACTTACAGAACCATAAGCTGCAGCAATTGCACCTGCATTATAAACATTCAATCGTTTTTTAAGAAGAAAAAAAGTATAAATCGGAATAATCACTGAAATAACTATACCTAAAAGCATTGACCAAGCAATTTCAGCAGTAAATGTTTCATGAGAAAGCTCTTGACCGCCCTTAAAACCAATTGCAAACAATAGATAAAGCGAAATGAACTTAGAAGAATTTGGAGGTATTTCTAAATCGCTTTTCAAATAAACAGCTAAAATTCCTAAAACGAAAAACAGTAAAGCTGGATTGGTTAAATTGTCTAGTAATAAATTATAATTCATAAGTAGCGTTAATAGGAGCAGCAACTCTAGACTCTTTAATAAATTGTAATGGGGTTTCTAGAGGATGCATTATTTTAATTCAATTCATTCTCTACACATAAAAAGGGCAAACGATAAACAGTTTGTTATTCATGAGTAGATTTATTTTGATTGCGAGTTAAAAAAGTATGGGCTGTAAATGCAGCCATGATAATTGAAACCGAAGAAAAAAGATTACTATAAATCGGATCAACTGATTTAATAGAGAAAACCAATAATAGCGTTACAAAAATGATTCCTAATGTAGATTTAAAATGAACTTTATTCATATTGGTGATTTGGTTTGTAACTAACGTGTGCAAATTTGCAGGTATTTTACATAAGTTTTTATTTATCTTTAATATATTATGCATAAATTATTTTTATGAATTATACTTTAAATCAGTTACAAATTTTCTTAAAAGTGGTAGAAACACAGAGTGTCACAAAAGCTTCAGAAGAGTTGCATTTGAGTCAGCCGGCTGTTTCCATACAATTGAGAAATCTTCAAGACCAATTCGAAATACCCTTAACAGAAGTGGTTGGCAGAAAGATATATATCACCGATTTTGGGAAAGAAATTGCTGTAGCAGCAGCAGAAATAATTAATCAAGCAAATGCCATTAACAATAAAACCCTGGCATATAAAGGTCAACTTGCAGGTCGGTTAAAATTGTCTGTAGTTTCAACAGGAAAATATATTATGCCATATTTCCTAACAGAATTCATGAAACAAAATACTGGCATAGAATTAAATATGGATGTAACGAATAAATCTAAAGTAATAGAGAGTTTAGAAAAAAACGAAATTGACTTTGCCTTAGTATCTATTTTACCTAATTCCTTAAACATTGAAAAACTAGATTTACTACAAAACAAATTGTATTTAGTGGGCAACAATAAACCTAAGCTTTCTATAAAAGATATACCCATCATATTTCGAGAAAAAGGTTCTGGAACTAGACAAACAATGGAGCGGTTTTTCGAAAAAAATCAACTAAGCATTCAGAAAAAAATGGAGTTAACTTCTAATGAAGCGGTTAAACAAGCATTAATGGCCGGACTCGGGTATTCTATTATGCCATTAATTGGAATTAAGAGTGAATTACAAAACAAAGAATTACAAATCATACCTACAAAAGGGCTACCAATAAAAACCACATGGAGTTTAATTTGGCTAAAAGGGAAAAAACATTCTCCTGTATCATTGGCTTTTCTAAATTATTTGAAAAAGGGAAAAGCAACTATTATCAAAGAGAAATTTAGCTGGTACGAACAGTATTAGTGATCTACATATTCAAGAATATCCCCTGGCTGACAATCTAAAACTTCGCAAATAACTTCTAGCGTACTGAATCTAATTGCCTTTGCTTTTCCTGTTTTTAAGATGGATAAATTAGACAAGGTCAAACCAACTTTTTCCGAAAGCTCGTTTAACGACATCTTACGTTTTGCCATCATTACATCTAAGTTTACTATAATTGGCATACTTATACAGTTAAATCATTTTCAGTTTGAATTTCTACCCCACGTTTTACAATGTAAGCAATAACAAATAAGATTGCACACATGAAAAACCAAACATCACCACCTGCCATTCTCAAAGAATTTAATTGCGGCACGTAAATTCCTTTCAAACTAAGCCATTCACAGTAGCGATCTCCCCAAATAGAAAATAGCCCAATACCAAATGACAAATAGGAAAGATTATAAATAAATTTTTCTAGAATCGTGTTGAAGGGTTGTGAAAAATTAAAACTGCGATGATGAAATAATGCAATTATTAAATAAAACATAACTGCTTTTAATACAGCAACAATACTCATCAAACTTACAACAACCGTAAAAAATCCCTTGTCGTAATTGTATACCGAAGACAGGTTAGCCCCCATCCAAAAACGCTGAGCAGCTATTGGATTTATAAATAATGCAAAAATTGAATTAAATATAATTCCACCCGCTTCAATGCAAAGGCTAATAAAAATAATCCAGGCAATAATTTTGACTAGATTAAGCACCACTTTAGAACTGATTTTAATCTCCATAATGATTCGTTTTAATAATTATGGAGCAATATTAATAAATATTTATTGAATAACAATAAATATTTATTAAATATCCTGAATAGCTATCCGCCTCCGCTCTTTTAAATTCCTAAAATGTGAAGGAGTTAAACCAGTTACCCTTTTAAATTGGGTAGATAAATGAGCTGCGCTGCTGTAATTCAATTTGTAAGCAATCTCTGCAATAGTATCTTCTCCAAAAATAAGCAGCTCTTTAACGCGCTCAATTTTTAACGCAATCATGAACTGCTCTATGGTTGTAGATTCAACCTCAGAATAGAAATTAGCCAAATAAGTATAGCTTAAATTTAATTCTTTGCGCAGTAAAACAGAAAATTTCAAATCGGGTTTACCATCTGAATTGTACACATAATCTATCATGATCTGTCTAATTCTTTCAATTAATATTCCTTGTTTTTTTTCAAGCAATTCTAAGCCGGCTTTACGCAATTTTGCATTTAAAATTGCTTTTTCTTCCTCTGAAACGTCTTGATGAGTATCTATTTCACCCAAATCGACTTTATAAAAGGGAATTTTCAATTCGACTAAAACATTGGCAACAACTACTTTACAGCTCATACAAGCCATGTTTTTTACATATATTTTCATAAATAAATTTTGTGTAATGCATGAACCTGCGACACTTCTAAAGTGCGTATTTGCGCTGATATCAAAACAAAACTGTTTGATAATTGCATCTTCAACTAAAGTTCAGGCTAAAAATAGACCAATGGGTCTCGAGTAACATTTGTAATGGTGTTACACAGGAGTTTGATAATTGTCAGTCCGGCAATGGAGGCCGATAAAATTGTTACTGTAATGTAAGCTAAATATTCTGAAGTAGCAATTTATCTACTTCCTTCGCAAAGGTAAAATCTAATTCAGTCAATCCGCCAGCATCATGTGTTGAAAGTGCAATCATGACCTTATTATATACATTAGACCAATTTGGATGATGGT
>JBMLPQ010000304.1:0-4100 GCA_049242025.1 Sediminibacterium sp. | reverse complement strand
TGATGTCTTTACAAAATACAAAGCACTTACCAGACATTTTATTGTTAGATATAAAAATGCCAAAAATTGATGGGTTAATCATCACACAATACATCACCTATTATTATCCCTCAATAAAAATAATTGGCGTTTCGTCGCATTCAAATGAAGCCTTGGTAACAGAAGTGCTGAGTGAGGGTGCAATTGGATTTATTACAAAATTCATTTTAAATAAAGAATCAGCAATCTACTTAGGTACTTATGGCAACAGAAACATCCTATTTGAAGCGATTGAGGCTGCTTTAGACAACAAAGAATTCATAGACAGTTTGTTATTCAATCAAACAGGTTCAATAAAAAATCTAAATCAACCAAAACAATAATTAAAGAAAGTTTTTCTAATATACCTGATACCCATATTGAGTATTTAATTTTGAATGCAGCGAATCTCTCACATAATGAAATAGCAAAAGTCATGAACAAAAGCTTGGCATCTGTAAAAAATTATTTGAATTTAATTGCAGCTGAATTTAATGTTAACACTAGATCAGAACTTGTTTACTATTGCACTACACATGGCATTGTAAAACATCCAAGTTATTTTGATAAATCAGCTAATTGAAAAGGGAACGCAAGATGCTAGAGAGCGAGCTGAAAAAATAGTACTAACTGCAAAAGGAAAACTTGGCAAATTGAAAGATGCTTCAATGGGTGTTTTTCAAATCACAGGAAAAGGGTCTATAGAAGAAGACAGTTATGGGGGTAATTTTGATACGTATAGTAAATTTAAAACGGCAAGAATTACTGTTCGCTTAACTTATAATCTACAATAAAGATTAATTTAACTAAAGACACTGTATATACTTTAAAAATCAATATAACTTAGTTTATATTTTTTTGCATTTCCCAATTAGAATATCCACAGAAAACAAATTTTCAATTAATATTGAAAATAAATTCCGGTAATTTTCCTTGTAGTTGAATCATATTCAAAAAGTAAGTTAATATCTATTATTAATTGATTATTTTTCAACCCAACAAAAACTTGATTGTCACGTTTTCTTTGCCAAGACTTTGGATACGTTCTAACAATTGTTTCAATGTTTTCACCTACCATTATCTTCTTTTTATTCAAAAAATTTAAGCAAAAATTGGATGAAGTTAATTCTAATGATTCTAGGCTTTGATTCAAAAACCAAACTTTCATCCCTTTATAAATATAGCAATCCATATTTGCATCATCCAACTCAGAATATTCAACAAGTTTCTTTTGGGGTTTACCGAATTTTTTTACGAACTCATTTTGATTTAATAGCAAAGTATTTTTTAAGGAAGGAAGTGCACCTGTTTTACTAATATCAAAGCTAGTGATATCAATGATATTTATATCATCATTTTCAAAATCATACTTTCTTTCCTTGTAGTAAAATATGTAGTCCGAAGCAATCAATGGGGTTATATTAATTGGCGCATGCAAGAGTAGTAAAACTAACCAATAACTATTCTTTTTAAAATAAAAACAAACCATGTTTTGATTAGATAAATTTTAATAATGAAACCTACACTGCAATATATAAATGCAGTCTTCTTTAACCATGTACACCAATCGATGTTCTTCATTAATTCTTCTGCTCCAACAACCGGAAAGATTACCTTTTAAAGGCTCTGGTTTGCCAAGACCTGTAAATGGATTTCGTTGGGTATCTTTTATTAAGTCGTTAATACGGAATAAAATTTTTTTATCATTTGCTTGCCAATACAAATAATCTTCCCACCCTGATTCATCCCATAACAACTTCCTCATTTGTTAATGAGCTTTTTTTGTAAAGGCTTTGTAGTTTCAATTCGTGCAATTGCCGATTCTAATCTGGCTCTATTAGCAGGTGTACTATTCAAGTAGATGGTTTCTTGTATACTATTATATTCTTCTAAACTCATTACCACTACGTTCTTCCCTTTACTGCGCGCAACCACCACAATATCCCCATCATCATTAACTGAATTAAGGCTCTCGGCTAAATTATTCCTGAACTCAGTGTAGTTGACTACCTTCATAAGTACTTATTTAAGTACTAAATTAAGGCATTTTTATAACATTTTTGAAATCGCATCCACCAATTCGCCTTTTGTGATAGGCACGCCCATGATTTTGTTGTAGCCTTTTGCATCTACTAAGTATTCATCACGAATGATTTTAATTAATTGGCCATTGTTGATTTCTGGAATCAATACTTGATCAAAGTTTGCAATGATTTCTCCCAAGTTGCTAGGGAATGGACGCAGGTAACGAATATGTGCATGGCTTACTGCATGGCCTGCTGCTTGCAATTCTAATACGGCACTTTTGATGGCACCATAAGTAGAACCCCAACCCAATACCAATACTTTTCCTTTTGCAGGACCACTGTCAATGGTTTGTAATGGAATATATTTTGCAATCAAATCTACTTTGGCTTGACGCGTTTTAACCATATGCTGGTGGTTATCCGAATCATAGGAGATATTACCCGTAACATCTTGTTTCTCTAATCCACCAATGCGATGTTCTAATCCTGCAGTACCAGGAACTGCCCATGGTCTAGCTAATTTTTCATCGCGTTTATATGGCATGAATTTGGGTTCATCTTCTGATAATCCCTTTTTGAAGCTCACAGGTATTTCTGGCAAGTCTGCAGTTTGTGGAAACTTCCATGGCTCTGCTCCATTGGCTATATATCCATCACTTAACAAAATTACCGGGGTCATATGTTGGATAGCAATTCGAACCGATTCAAATGCTACATCAAAACAATCAGATGGTGTTGCAGATGCAATCACTGGCATCGGACATTCTCCGTTTCTGCCATAATACGCTTGCAACAAATCACTCTGTTCAGTTTTAGTGGGTAATCCGGTAGATGGTCCGCCTCTTTGTATGTTGATGATCACTAAAGGAATTTCTAACATCACTGCTAGTCCCATGGCTTCTGTTTTCAAGGCCATGCCAGGACCTGATGTGGTAGTGATTCCGATTGATCCGCCATAGCTTGCACCAATAGCGGCTGTAATCCCCGCTATCTCATCTTCTGCTTGAAATGTTCTTACGCCAAAACTTTTGTACTTACTTAAGTCGTGTAAAATATCAGAAGCTGGTGTAATAGGATAAGTGCCTAGAAACAAAGGCAGTCCCGATTTTTCGCCAGCTGCAATCAACCCCATGGCCAATGCCTGATTTCCCATGATGCTCCGATACAAACCAGCAGGCATTTTAGCTTTTGCTACGGTATACCTTGAAGTAAATGTTTCGGTAGTATCACCGTAATTGTATCCAGCTTGTAACACTTTAATATTACTCTGTAGAATGCTTTCTTTCTTACCAAATTTCTCTTGCAAGAAATCGATGGTGTTGTCGAGCTTTCGATTGTACATCCAATAGATGTACCCCAAAACAAACATATTCTTCGCACGATCTCTTTCCTTGGTGCCTAAGTCGGTAAATTCTTTTAGTGCTTCACGTGTTAATTTGGTTACATCAATTTTAATAACTTCAAATGAATCTAAACTGCCATCTTCCAGTGGATTCACGCCATCTGGATAATTGGCCAGTCTTAAATTTTTTGCATCAAAACCATCAATATTCACAATGATTTTTCCACCTTTTTTAATGGCTTTCAAATTCACTTTTAAAGCTGCGGCATTCATGGCCACTAATACATCAGCTATATCGCCCGGTGTAAAAACTTTATTGGAAGAAAAATGCAATTGAAATCCACTAACGCCTGGCACGGTTCCGATTGGGGCCCTGATTTCAGCCGGGAAGTCTGGAAATGTTGCTAAATCTATCCCTAGTAATGCGGTATTATTGGTAAACTGTTGACCTGTTAATTGCATTCCATCCCCACTGTCTCCTGCAAATTTGATTACGACACTTTGTAAAACCGATTCGTTATTGTTCATCTACGCTAATTGAGAGGGCAAAGTTACCAATTTTGGGGGGCATAAACACTGCCCTTTCGGCATCTTTTTATGCATTTATTGCTGTTTTTTAAGCCAAAACTTGAACAAAATCTTGTTAAAGCCCTTTAAGAAACCCTTGGAATGAAATTTGTTTATATTAGATTTGAAACAGAAAAAAATTCAAT
>JBMLPQ010000303.1:0-2293 GCA_049242025.1 Sediminibacterium sp. | reverse complement strand
TTTTCTTTACACGAATGTATTCGTCAAAAGTTTTGTGATAGTCTAAATGATCGTGTGTGATATTACTAAACAAAGCCCCATCAAATTGTAAACCAGTAATACGATGTTGATGAACCGCATGACTGCTACATTCCATGAATACATAACTGCAACCTTCATTTACCATTTGCTGCAACAAGGCATTCAGGCTAATGGCATCAGGTGTAGTATGAGTAGCAGGAATGATAGTATCGTCAATTTGATTTTGCACTGTGCTGATTAAACCACATTTATAACCAAGCTGACGAAATAATTTAAATAATAAAGTGGCAATGGTTGTTTTTCCATTGGTACCAGTAACACCCACTAATTTTACCTGAGCAGATGGATGACTGTAGAACTCAACAGCCATGCGAGCTGCAGCTTCTTGAGTGCTTGCTACTTTAACATAAGTAATGCCATCAACTAATTCAGCAGGCATTGTTTCGCAAACAATAGCAACTGCACCCAATTCAATTGCTTTATGAATAAATGCATGCCCATCACTTAGCACACCAGTGATGGCAATAAATGCAGTACCAGGTTTCACTTTACGTGAATCAATTTCAATTGCACCAATACCCAATTCAAGCGAACCTGCAATTTGCAGTGGCTTGAGTTGAACGAGTAGTTGATGAAGTGTTTTCATGGTATGCGTTTAGTTTAAGTTTATTTGAATGAGTTGACCTTTAGCAATGGGCTGACCAGGGAGTATGGATTGATCTAAGACCCTACCTCTACCTTTCACCTGCACCATCAATCCCATTTCTTCACATAAATAAATGGCATCTTTCAAACCCAATCCCTTTAAAGGAGGCATGGCATTTTTGTTGATGGGCATTTTCTGCATTACGGCAGCAGCAGTGTTTTTATTTAAGCTGGTCCATTCGTCTGCTCTACCTGTAGAATCGGAAATTTTCAATTGTAATTTTTCCGACAAATAAGCGAGGTCTGCTTTGTAGCCATTGTATTTAAAATAAGTACTGTCTTTTTTATTGGTACCAGCAATCAAAGTTTTGTTTGTTTTAATGTAGGTACTGTATAAACGATCGGCAATTTCCTTGAATACAGGACCAGCAACCGACGCACCATAAAACACAGGAGCGAATGGTTTATTTTTGATTACCACTACACAAGTGTACTGTGGATTATCGGCAGGAAAATAACCAGCAAAAGAACTCTGATATATTTTATTAGTGTAGCCTCTATTTCCATCTGCAACTAAAGCAGTTCCCGTTTTACCTGCAACTTTATAGGGCGTTCCCGCAAACAAAGATTTTGCTGTACCCGCAATACAAACCCCTTCTAAACTGGCTTTCAACATAGCCAATGTTGCAGGGCTACAAATTTGCGTATCCAATATGGTTGGCGGAATATCTTTCAACAAAACACCTTCTTCTTTAATGCTGCTAACTAAGTAAGGACGCATCATGGCACCATTATTAGCGATGGCATTATACAACATAGCCGTATGCAAAGGACTAATAGCCAAATTGTATCCAAAGCTCATCCAAGGAATGGTAGTAGGACCATACAACCTAGAACCAGGACGATGAATCACGGGCTTTCGCTCTCCAACTAAATCAATTCCTGTGATGGTATCCATGCGCATTTTACGCAAATGCTTTAAATACAAACTTGGATTATTTGCATAATGGGTAACAGCCATTTTAGCCATTGCCACATTTGAACTTAATTCGAATGCTTGCTTAACCGTAACGATGTTTTCTGCATGTCTTTCAGAATCGTACACTGTTTGACCAGCAATACGCCAAACACCATTTTCTAAATTGATGGATTGATTTAAGCTAACTTTTTTGTCTTCTAATAAAGCCATCAAAGTAGCCAGCTTAAAAGTAGATCCAGGCTCGCTAGGCGTAATGGCATAATTCAGATTTTCCCAATAAGTACCGTTGGCCATTCTGCCTAAATTGGCAATTGCTTTTACCTTACCCGTTTTTGTTTCTAACACAATGGCACAACCATTCTCTGCTTCATTCTGAATCATCATTTTCATCAACGCAGACTCTGCAATATCTTGAATGAATACATCAATGGTGCTTACAATATCTTTTCCGGTTTCAGGCTCAATGAGGTACGTATCATCCACGGGCACTCCAATTCCACCGGCAATAGAACGAACTGTTTGCTTACCATTACGCCCTTTTAGTACCGCATCGTAGGTTTTTTCTAAACCCACTTTATTAGAATCACGCGCTAAGCCAATTGTTCTGAAAGCCAGCATCTGATAGGGATTCAGGCGAATGGTTCGCTC
>JBMLPQ010000302.1:0-1797 GCA_049242025.1 Sediminibacterium sp. | reverse complement strand
CTACTGTTCAAAAAAACCAAACCTATACTGGGTCTTTCGTTGTCCCCAATGATGCAAAATTTTTAGCCTTTTTGGTCAAAGAAGATGAGATTATTGACAACAATAAGAAAAATGGTTTCTTAATATCGGTCTATACTGCAAGTGGTAACCCAATAATGGGTGCAGGTCATGCACTTACAAGTATTTATGCTGGATTGGGAGAATATTATTTAGGTATTGAACCAAATACAGACAAGGCATTGGAAGTAATGAATAAAGAATGGAAGGATTTTCCAGAGGGGCATTACCAAATGTACCAACAGTATTTGGGAATCAACTATCAAGGCAATAGAAAAGCAGTAAATGCCATTATTGAAGAACTTTCCAAAGAAATTCTTTCAAACCCTATGGTAAAAGAAGCGGATTACATGATGCTGTCTTCTTATGCAGGGGGTGTAAAAATGACTGAAAAAGCAAATCAGATTAATGCTGAGATGCGGGTAAAATATCCTGAAGGCAATTGGAAAAAGAGCAATGAAATGCGTGGATTGAATGCCATTCAAGATTTAGATAAACGCGTTGATGCCATTGAAGCTATGATAAAAAAATATCCAGCTGTAACAGTGAATGAAAAAGCTGAGTACAGCCGATTGTATCAAATGGTTGCGCAAACTTATGCTAACGGGAAGGGCGACTTTAACATAGATAAACTATTTAACTATGCATCAAAATTAACTCCTGCAAATAAGGCATCCTTATTCAACAATGTAGCTTGGGGTTGGGCATATACTAAAGATACCATGTATTCTCAGGCAGAGCAATTGTCTAAAGAAACTATCAAATGGGCAAAAAAGGAACTCACCAATCCTAGTGAATCAAAGCCCGATTTTTATACAAATGCAATGTGGGAAGACTTAAGGAAAACAACCTATGGCATGTATGTTGATACTTATTCGTATATATTATTCAAATTGAAAGATTACAACACTGCTCTAGCGTATGCAAAAGAAGGTTGTGTAATTAATAAATGGGGTAATAATGAGTACAATGATCGTTATGCAGAAATCGCTGAAAAAGTATTAACCAATGCTGAATTGGTTGCCCAATTAAGTCCATTAGTAGAAAAAAATACTGCAGGGTCTAAAACCAGAGCAGTACTCAAAAATGCGTTGATCAAAGAATTAGGATCTGAATCAGCAGCTAATGAAAAATTTAATAATCTAGCCAATGCAGCAACAATTAAAGCAAGAGAAGCATTGGTGAAAAAAATGATTAATGAACCTTCTGTAGATTTCAAATTGAAAAACTTAGAAGGTAAAGAAGTGCAACTGGCAAGTTTAAAAGGAAAAGTGGTTGTGATTGATTTCTGGGCAACTTGGTGTGGACCTTGTATTGCCTCTTTTCCAGGTATGCAAAAAGCACTGGATAAGTATAAAAACGACCCTAATGTGGCTTTCTTGTTTGTGGATACTTGGGAAAATCAAGAAACCATGGAAAAAAGGACCAAAGAAGTTTCTGAGTTTATTACCAAAAACAAGTACAGTTTCAACGTATTATATGACGAAAAAGACGCATCTGACGCCTATAAAGTGGTCACTTCCTACAAAGTAGATGGAATCCCCACCAAGTTTATTCTAGATAAATCAGGAAAAATTAGGTTTAAAAGCGTAGGGGGAGATTCCAATGCAGACAAATTAGTCAGCGATTTAAGCGCAATGATTGAATTAGCGGGCAACTAATTTGGATGAGAACCATATAATAGCTACTTTTGCAGCCCCAAATCTGTATTTGGCAGATTTTCTTGCTTGCAAGAATCCA
>JBMLPQ010000301.1:7290-8513 GCA_049242025.1 Sediminibacterium sp. | reverse complement strand
ATGGAGCAGGGCAACTGGTACCGTGGTGGTGCGCAACAAATGTTGTTCACTTCTTGGTTATATAGTACCCAACACGATAAGCTCGCGCCTAGATTACCAATAGGTATTCAGCAAAAAGATTTACAGCGTTTGCAGAAATTTTATGATATGGGTCCTGAATATCCAAGAGTGGATTGGGCGCAGGGATTAAAGACGCTGCCGATTATAGACATCATTAAAAAAGCGCAGGGTCCAGATGGCATTTACGAACAAATGGCTGCTCGCAAACCCAATGACCCCGCTTGGTTCAAGGGTGGTTTATATCACGATAATATGCCTTTAGAAGTGCCTGCTTATTGGTTTGTAAGTTGGTACGATGTGTCTTCTGCGCCAAATATTGCTTTGTTCAATCATGCACGTAATGCGGCTAAATCTAAAATGATTGCCGATAATCAATACCTGGTTATTGCCCCTGTATTGCATTGCTCTTATAAGCGCGCAACGGAGAATACAATTGTAGGTGAACGCAGTGTGGGTGATGCGCGTTTGAATTATGATGAACTTACTTGGGGTTGGTTTGATATGTTGCTAAAGGGTCAACAAAATGATTTTAAAGCTACCCAACCTCGTGTTCGTTATTATACCATGGGTGCCAACAAATGGCAACAAGCGGAGAGTTTTCCTTTGCCAAATACAGAAATGAAATCCTTCTATTTATCTAGTGCCGGCAAAGCCAATACCCGCAATGGGGATGGGGCTTTAACCATGATGCCTCCTGCAAAAGATATTCCAGATGCATTTACTTATGATCCGATGAATCCAGTGACTTCTTACGGTGGTAATGTTTGCTGTACTGGTAATGCGGTGCAAGGCGGCAGCTTTGATCAATCCCAAATGGAACTCCGCAACGATATCTTAGTGTACACTTCTGAAGAATTAAAAGATGGGGTGGAAGTGACCGGGTTCATTGAATCTACCCTCTATGTTTCTTCTACTGGCCTTGATACAGATGTAACCATCAAATTGATTGATGTGCATCCGGATGGCAAAGCCTACAATTTAGATGAAACCATTCAGCGCTTGCGTTACAGAGAGGGCTACGATAAAGAAGTATTCATGGAAAAAGGTAAAGTGTACAAAGTAGACTTAACGCCAATGGTTACTAGTAACTACTTTGCGCCTGGTCATAAAATTCGCATTGAAGTATCTAGTAGCAATTTCCCTAGATTCGATCGCAACTTAAA
>JBMLPQ010000301.1:0-7190 GCA_049242025.1 Sediminibacterium sp. | reverse complement strand
AATCTTTCCCAGTCGCGTGGTTCGCCTGGTGCACCACTAATTACATTGTATAATGCGGCGATGATATTGTCTTCGCTGCTTACGTCTTTTGCATATGTTGAATTGGGGCTTTGCGCTGTTGCATTGTTAAATCCAATCACGCTGCTCATAAGCATAAAACAAACGATTGCAATGGGGGTGGTCATTTTTTTCATGGTCTTCAATTAATGTTTAATCCAATAAGGTTTTGATTTGCTTGGTCAGCTCTCTTGTGCTGAAAGGTTTGGTAATATATAAAGATGCTCCTAGCGCCAATCCTTTTTTGATATCGGCTTCACTAGATTTTGCACTTAAGAATACTACTTTGGTTTCTTTTAAATTTTCTGCCGATTTGATATGTTTACAAATTTCGTATCCATCTACATCGGGCATCATAATATCTAAAATCACCAATGCGGGCAGTTCCTTTAATAACTCCATCGCTTCTTGCCCATTGCGTGCTACCATTACCCCATAGCCGCTTTTCTTCATCAGAAATTCTAATGACATTAAAATATATGGATCATCATCTACCACCAATACTTTCTTGCTCATAAGGCAAAGTAAATACAAATTGCGCACCTTTTGTAAACCCTTTGTTCACCCATATTTTGCCCCCGTGTAATTCAATGATTTTTTTAGAAATCGCCAATCCCAATCCGGTTCCTTCTGGCTTCTTTAGGGTTTGGTTCTTGGCTTGAAAAAATTTATCAAATATCAATTCTTCCATTCCAGCATCTATGCCTTTTCCATCGTCGGTGATTTCAATGATATATTCTTTATCCCCTTTTGAAATATTGATCTGTATTGCAGATGCAGCAAACTTGATGGCATTCCCCAACAGATTCATGAATACCTGTTGTATTAAGTCGGCATCGGCTTGTATCATGGTAGGACGCTTTGCCAATTGTATGGTTAAGCTTAACTGTTTCGCTTGTATGATTCCACTTAAAGTGGCTGCCATATCGTCTAGGAATTTGCCTGCATTGATTTCGGTAATGGTTAATTTTCTTCGGCCCGCTTCAAAGTTTTCGAGGTTCAATACTTGGGTAATTAAATTACTCAATCGTACTGTTTCTTTAATGATGGCTTCTAAATATTGTTGTTGTTGTTCTGCTTCTAAATCGGGATTATCAAATAGTATTTCGCTCAATGCCCTGATGGAGGTGAGTGGTGTGCGCAATTCATGCGTTACCGTATACAAGAATTCATTCTTTTGTTCGTCTATACTCAACAACTGCGTATTCATATTTTGCAATTGCTGGGTGGCTTTTGACAACTCCAACGATTTTTTTCTGAGCTCTTTATTCATCTCTACCATTTGTTGGTTCTCATTCAAAATGGTCAAGACTTCTTCTATACTTATTTCTTCTTCCTTCGCTACGGTTTGGAGCAATATTCTTGCGGATGCTACTCCTACTACGCCGCCTAATATCCTTTCGGTAAATCCGATGATGCGTGGGTCGGCTACTAATTTTTCTTGTAAATTAATTTTATGTCGCTTAGCATAAGCAGTTAATAGTATTTCTGCTCTTTCCGCTCCCACAAAGCTTTTCAAGAGATTGCGGATATCTTGCATTTGAGCGGTTCCCTTCCACACCAATCCATTTTCTTGTATTTCCCCGTGCTTATTGATATTGGTAAATATTTCTGCTTGGTATTGTTCTTGTGCTTCTTGTTTTGTGTAAACAGAAACAAACACATAAGCCGTAATATTTAAAAACAAACTCCAAAATACCGTATTGGTAAGCGAATCAAATTGATCAAATGCCAATAGCTGTTGTACCAATAACCATTGGCTTCCTAAGAATCCATTGTTGACCATGCCGGGTATCACCAATGTAAAAAACCAAACAATAAAGCCGATCATGATTCCTGTAATGGCTCCTCGCTTATTTCCTTCTTTCCAATATATTCCTCCAAATAATGCTGGGGCAAATTGTGCTACTGCACAAAAGGAAATCAATCCAATGGATACCAAGCTTTCTCCTTTTCCTAAGTTTAAATAATACAAGAGAGCTAATAGCAATACTGCGCCGATGCTTAATCTGCGGATGGTTAAGATATTGCTTTGCAAGGATACCTGTTTCCAGTTTTCATTTTGTTTACTGCGCAATAACAAAGGGATTACCAAGTGATTGCTGATCATAATACTCAATGCAATTGTTTCTATGATGATCATTCCTGTTGCGGCGGATAAGCCTCCTATCCAAGTGGTCATGGCCAACCATTCTTGGTTTTGCATCATAGGGATAGAGAGCACATAATAATCTGCATTGGCCGTATTGCCTTGCAGCAATAATCCGCCCATGGCGATAGGCAATACAAATATATTGATGAGTATTAGGTACAACGGGAATAACCAAGTGGCCGTTTTTAAATGTTGCTCTTGTACATTTTCTACAATGCTTACCTGAAACTGCCTGGGTAAAAACACGATGGCTAACATGCCCAATACCGTCATGCTGATCCATCCCGAATAGCTGCTGGTTTTATTGAGTGTCAATAATTGCTGGTGTTCGGATGCTGCTATGCGTGTAAATATATCGCCCATTCCATCAAATAAATAATAGGTGATATATACGCCGATGATTAAAAATGCCAACAATTTTACCAAGGATTCAAATGCCATTACGGTCATCAGTCCTGGATGTTTTTCTGCGGCATCTACACTTCTTGCACCATACAATACGGTAAACACAAATAAGATAATGGTTGCAAATAATGCGATATAAATGGTTGATAAACTGTTGGGGCTATCGGCTTGTAATACCGCTATACTGCTGGCAATCGCTTTGATTTGTAAAGCTATGTAGGGTATTACGCCAAACACACAAAACAGGGTTACCACCATTCCGATGGAAAAGTTTTTTCCATAGCGGGTACTGATGAAATCGGCGATGGATGTGATGCGCAAGCTTTTGCTGATGGTCAATATTTTTCTTAGCACTGGCCAAAACAATACTGCCATAATGGTTGGTCCCAAATAAATGGTAATGAAATCTATTCCCGAATTGGCTGCTCTTCCTACACTTCCATAATAGGTCCATGCGGTGCAATAAACCCCCATGCTCAATGCATAAATAAATGGATGGTTTACTAAGTTCCTGCTGGTATTAATCGTCCTTTGTGCTGATGATGCTATCGCAAATAACAATAGTAAATATCCTACTCCGCATATAATAATTAAAGCTGTACTCATGCAGCATATTTTCGGTGTACTATAATGCCTGCCAATAATACAATGGTTCCCCACCATATAAATACATACCAATACAGCAATGGTATTCCTGCAATGAGCAAGGGTTGGTTGGCTATTGATAATAAGGGGAAATTCAACACCACCATCATCAAGAGTGCTATCAGTACCAACTTGATGGGTTGTTTCTTTTGTTCAGACTCGATCATGCTATGAATATAAAAAAATCCCCTCATAAAATGAATGAAGGGATTTGTAGTGTATCGGGGGAAATACTATAGTAGCTTACTCTTTAAAGTGCGCGTGCTCCGGATTATCGTCTATTAAATCATACTCTCCTTGCAGGGCATATTTTCCAAAGACTAGTAATCCGCCTACCACAATGGGTAATAAAATAAAGCAGATAATAATACCAAATACTAGATCTTCTTGTTTACCGCTGCTAAGTTTTGGAATTCCTAAAACAGTTAATCCAAAATAACCAACAGCTATACCTAATGCCAGCCAAACGATGCCGAGAACTTTCTTAATAATATTCATAACAGTATTTTTTTAAAATGGTTTAATCGTTGATTTCTTTATCTTTTCCGTTAATGTAAATAACCCCAATTATCAAGCAAACTGCAGCTACGCCTATTGGATACCATAATCCCTCTAAGTACCAGTCTGCCTTTCCAGCCGTTTTGGCATTGGTAGCAAGGTAGGTAGCTACCGCCGGCAATAATCCCCCAAAAACCCCATTTCCGATATGGTAAGGTAAGCTCATTGAAGTATACCTGATTTTTGTTGGGAACATTTCCACTAAAAACGCGGCAATAGGTCCATACACCATCGTTACAAACAATACTTGAATAAATACCAACCACATTAATTTTTGTTTGTCCTGACTGTTAATAGTCATTTTAATGGTAGTGGTAATTGCTCCATTTTCTGGATTGATTTTTTGTATTTCTTTTCTAATGGTGCTATCACTGTAAACGGTGGTAATCGTGTTTACATTATTAACCATATTATTGCTCTGGCTTACTTCTTTTTTATTGGCAACATTGGTGGTTTGATACATTTTTTCATAAATAGGTCGGTACGAAAAAATGGCAATTAACATACCTATCATCATAATCCATTTGCGTCCTATTTTATCGCTCATCCATCCAAATACTAGGAAGAATGGGGTTCCTAACATCAACGCCATAAACATTAAACTGTCTACTTGTTCTTTGTCTACACTCATGGTTTTTTCTATAAAACTCATTGCATAGAATTGTCCTGTGTACCATATTACGCCTTGTCCCATTACTGCTCCAAATAATGCGAGTAATACAAATTTGAAATTCAGTTTTTTTCCAAAGCTTTCTTTCAATGGATTGGTGGAAGTTTTTCCAGATGCTTTTGCTTTTGCAAAAACAGGAGACTCGTCCATATTTTTTCTAATCAAGTACGATACCAATACCATTAAAATAGAAACCCAAAATGGTACTCTCCATCCCCATGCATCAAAATCTTCTGCAGATAATGCAGCGCGGGTTCCCATAATGACCAACAACGAAACAAATAAACCGACTGTTGCAGTGGTTTGAATCCATGCAGTCATAAAGCCTCTTTGTCCGTTGGGTGAATGTTCTGCAACATAAGTTGCCGCACCTCCATACTCTCCGCCCAAAGCCAAGCCCTGTAAGAGTCTTAGCAAGAGGATCAATACGGGTGCCATAAAGCCAATGGTTTCATACGAGGGGATACATCCGATTAAAAAAGTTGCACCGCCCATTAGTAAAAGCGTTACCATGAACGTGTATTTACGTCCAATTAAATCGCCCAATCTTCCAAAAAACAATGCACCAAATGGTCTTACCACAAAGCCTGCGGCAAATGTGGCCAATGTGCTTAAGAATGCCGCAGTGGGGTTGTCTTGCGGAAAAAATTTAGTGGATATAACGGTGGCCAAACTTCCGAAAATATAGAAGTCGTACCATTCTATCATGGTGCCTACAGAGGATGCGCCTATGACGCTGGTAAGTGAGGTTTTTTTAGTGGTGTTCATATGGTTTGTTTAGCAGGTGAGCATTATAAATATACTTGTAATTGTAAAAGGAATTCTCCTAAGGATCCATCTCTTACTCTTTGTCCGTTTCTTAAATAGTACATTGGTCTTGTACTATACTGCGGAGTAATTTTTGCATGGTGTCCGTCTAAGAAAAAATTAGCGCCTATATCAAAGTAATTTCCTGTTTGATCTAGGTAATCAAATTTCTTGTAAGTGTATGCTGCAAATGGTTGTATTCTAATTTTGGTGGTTTGGCTGGTTTTAGGCAATAATAATCCTGCCTGTGTGTACCAAATATCTCCAGTGCCTACAAAAAAACGGCTATTACCAAAACCGTTGATGCTGCGTTGGTTGGCCGCTACTGCGGGATCAAAACCGCTGGCTGGATTCATGATTCCTACGGTTCTGATATAGTTGGGTCCAAAATTGTATTTGTAAAAAACACTGTAGGCAGTTAATGCCATATTTTTCTTTTTATCTCCAATGGGCAAATCGGCATAAGCATCAATTCCAAATAAATTGATATCGTGTTGTGCTACAGCTCCCGTTCCATTAACACTTCTGGTTCCCTTGGCTTGGTGATAAAATCCTGCCCCTAGGTTAAATACTTTTTTAGTGCCCACATAAGTGCCCACTCTAAAAGGTAATAGGTTAGATTCTTGGTCTAAGAATTGGTAATCAAAATAACCTTGTACGGCTGCTCTTGCATCTCCATTATTGTCTACTGCAACGCGATCTTTAATGGCGTCTACTGTTGGATTAATATTGGTGGCAAAGGGTTTGTTTACACTCAAACTATAGTTGAGTTTGCCTAATTTTCCTTTTGCATAAAACCCAAACTGTCTTACAAATTGATCACTCAATTCTACCAATGGCCAGTTAATAATAGGTGCATCAATGGTCAAGAAATTCAACGTACTGGCACTACTGATTCTACTAATGCCCCACCAATAATGTAAGCCACCACCAATGTATACATTGTATTTATTGGCTTTTTTAGTGGTAGGATTCACCGATGGAACCAATGCATATTCATTCCATACATCGTGAAAGAAAATGCCTGGTTTTTTACCTGCACCATAAGCGCCTGTACCAGTTGCACCGGCTGCTCCACCTGTTGCAAATGTTTGGTTGTTGATGCCTATATGCGCCAACACCAAATAACGTGGAGTGATTTGCGCATAGGTCAAAATACGCAAACGCCTTGCACCTACATCCCAAGTGTTCTTACGGGCTTCGCCATTTACAAGTGTACCTGGGTTGTTTTGAGTAGAGCGGGCCCAAATTTGATTCCATACAATGAAGCGAATGTATTTACTGCCCTCGGGGTTGATATTCAGTTTTAATCCTGAACCATACGCTTCGCTGCCCTGGGCTTGTGCTATTTGCTGTATTAAAAGCAATCCTAGCACTGGAAGAAGTTTTTTTAATGACATAGCAATCGTGGTTTTTTTAGCAATGCTGATAAGTTAAAATTGGGCATTGCTAAATCCGATTGCAAATGGTATATATATATTTGGTAAGTGTATAGTTAAAATACCGATGTTTTTCTAAAACGTTCCCACCGAATCACCATGAATTTGTCTCCTAATTCGGTTACCATAAAACCTGCTGATTTTAAAGCCTCTCTATCGGCCATCAAATCCTTTAACTCTGCATGATTCAGCACTTTGTACGTGGGGTGATATTCTAAGTTTTCTGGTCTTTGTATTCCATACTGTCTTACCCAATTCATTACGCTTACATGGCTTACCCCTAAAATTCTTTCGATTTCCCTGAAACTAATCCCTTCAATATAGAGCTGTAAACTCTTGACCACATAGTATGGGTCTATGTTTTTACCTTCTTTAAAAACCGTAAAATGGTATCCGCATGAAGTACATTTAAATCGCTGTCTTCCTTTAATGACGCCACTTTTAACGTATTCGTCGC
>JBMLPQ010000300.1:0-1354 GCA_049242025.1 Sediminibacterium sp. | reverse complement strand
ACATGATCTTGACTGCCGCTTTCGTTGAGGGTGTTGCCCTTTTCGCGGTAATCGCTGGTATCTTGGCTGTATTAAAAGCCTAGTTGCACAAACTTTTTACTGCATCGCGCGCACAGGGCAAACGATGCAGTAATCTTTAACTAAACTTTGAAGTTTTAAACTTATTATATGGAATTGTTATTACCCGGATTAGGATTGTTGGTATGGACTTTACTAGCATTCCTTGTTGTATTCTTCTTGTTGAAGAGCTTTGCATGGAAGCCCATCTTATCTTCATTAAAAGAAAGAGAAACCGGTATTGCTGATGCAATTGCTTCTGCTGATAAAGTGAAGGCTGAAATGGCGGCACTGAAAAATGAAAATGAAGCAATGATGGCTAAGGCACGTGAAGAGAGAGCAGTAATGATTAAAGAGGCGAAGGAAGCAGCAGACAAAATGGTTTCAGAAGCAAAAGACAAAGCTAAGTCTGAATACGATCGTATTGTAGCAGAAGCACAAACTGCCATCATGCAGCAAAAAAATGCAGCTTTAACAGATGTTAAAAATCAAGTAGGTGCATTGGTTATTGAAGTAGCTGAAAAAGTATTGAGCAGAGAATTGTCTAACAAAGGCGATCAAGAAAATTATATTAAACAATTAGCTGAAGGCGTTAAACTGAACTAATACATGTCGAACCCAAGATTAGCAGACCGTTATGCCAAAAGCCTAGTTGATCTTTCAACTGAAAGAAATCAATTAGACGCCGTGCGTACAGATATGCAATACATACAGGCCATATGCAAAGCCAGTCGCGATTTCCTGAATGTACTTCGTAGCCCAATCATTAAAGCAGACCAAAAAGAAAAAATGTTGGTTGCTGTAATGACTGGTAAGGTTTCTGAATTAACTTCTGTATTTAGTAATTTATTGGTAAGAAAAGGAAGAGAAAGTGATTTACCTGAAATCGCCAATGCCTTTATTAGTCAATACAATTCATTAAAGGGCATACATCAAGTAAAATTAACTTCTGCTGTACCTGTTTCTGAAGAGTTGAAAAACTCAATCAAGGAGCGTGTGCAGAAAGCCAATGATTTTATTACTGTAGAATTAGAAACAGTAGTAGATCAAAAATTAATTGGTGGGTTTGTGTTGGAATTTAATAACAAGCAAATTGATGCAAGTATTGCAAATGATTTGCGTGAAATTAAAAAACAATTCCTTCAGAATCAATACGTAGCTAATATTAGATAAACAATACATTAAGATCAACTTTTAAATCATACAAAATGGTAGATATTAAACCAGATGAAATATCAGCGATACTGAGACAGCAACTCAGCAATTTCAATGCTTCTGCCGAACTAGAAGAAGTAGG
>JBMLPQ010000299.1:5030-10109 GCA_049242025.1 Sediminibacterium sp. | reverse complement strand
ATTATGTATCCAGCAGAAATTGTGCTGCCAATGAAGGCAGAATTAACAGATGAAGGGTTTGGAGAGTTTCTTACTGCTGCTGAAGTTGACAATACACTCAAGCAAGAAGGAACTACTTTAGTAGTAATTAATTCAGTTTGTGGTTGTGCAGCAGGTGCTTGCAGACCAGGTGTTTTGATGGCAGTTCAAAATGCAGGAAAAAGACCAGATCGATTGATGACCAGCTTTGCAGGATTTGATGTAGAAGCTGTAAATAAAATTCGCGAACACTTATTGCCACATCCTCCTTCATCACCAGCCATTGCTTTGTTTAAAGATGGTGAATTGGTAACAATGGTTGAAAGACACCAAATTGAAGGAAGACCAGCTCAAGCGATTGCGCAACATTTAATTGCTGCTTTTAATGAGCATTGTAATTAATTTTGTAACTTGTTTTTAGATGGGTTAGTAAGTACGGGCCTCACTTTTGTGAGGCCTTGCTTTTTTTGACAATTTCTGAGTAACATTGCACTCAATTATTATATCATTTCATATGTATCCTAATTTATACTACGCGTTCAAAGATCTTTTTGGAATTGAAATCAACGGACTTAAGTTGGTTAATAGCTTTGGATTTTTTGTAGCGCTTTCTTTTATTATATCTGCTTGGATACTTACTTTGGAATTAAGAAGAAAACAGGCCTTAGGACTGTTTGTGCATACCGAAGAAAAAATTAAAATTGGAGAACCTGCAAGCATTACTGAATTACTTACCAACGGTTTATTGGGCTTTATTTTTGGGTACAAAATAATTGGAGCATTTACGATTAAAAATGCTTTAGAAGACCCGCAATCCTTTATTTTATCAAGTGAAGGAAATTTATTGACCGGAATGCTTACTGCATTGGTTTTTGGTATACTTAAATGGTGGGAAAAGAAAAAGGTACAATTAGATAAACCAGAAGAGAGAATTATTCGCATTTGGCCACAGGATAGAGTAGGAGATATTGTAATTTATGCGGCATTATTTGGCTTTTTAGGAGCAAAAATATTTCATAATCTAGAAAATTGGAATGAGTTTGCTGCAGATCCTATAGGTTCTTTAATTGCATTTAGTGGGCTCACTTTTTATGGAGGTTTAATTTGTGCGGGTGCTGCCATTATTTGGTATGCCAAAAAGAATAAAATTAGTTTAATCCCGATGTTAGATGCATTTGCCCCTACGATGATGTTTGCCTATGCATTCGGAAGAATTGGCTGTCAAATTAGTGGGGATGGAGATTGGGGCATTGCTAATCCAACCCCTAATCCATATTCTTGGTTACCTGACTTTATGTGGTCGTATAATTATCCGCATAATGTTTTAGGAGATGGAGTGCCTATTCCAGGATGTTCCGGACCATATTGTAATCAATTAGCCGTTCCAGTATATCCTACTCCTTTGTATGAGTTATTAATCTGTTTTGTACTCTTTGGTTTACTTTGGTTCTTAAGAAATAAGATTAAAGTGCCAGGCCAATTATTTAGTATCTATTTAATAATGAATGGATTAGAGCGATTTTTTATTGAAAAAATCAGGGTTAATACTGAGTACAATATTTTATTTAATCCTACCCAAGCAGAGCTTATTTCAACTGGATTAGTTCTGTTGGGAATTACAAGCTTTTTCTATTTCAAAAGACTGAAGGCTTCTGTTTAAGTAATCATTTATTTCCGTTAGTCATAGTTTCAAAACCATTTAGCATGGAATAGAACCGCCCATGCTAAAACAATGTACTATGTAAAGCACAGTAGTTAGTTTTGTTTTGTAATAATCAAAACCAAGAACTAAATTATAAACTGTTGCAAATGAAAAATCTATTTAAAAAAGCATTGCTGTTTAGCGTTACAGCTTTGAGTATTGGGGCAAAAGCTCAACAAAATTCAACAATCCTAACTGGGAAGATTGTTGCTAATCAACAACCCCTTGAATCGGTAATGGTTAGTTTATTGAATGCCAAGGATTCATCCACGGTTAAATCAGTCATTACAGATAAAACAGGTATTTATTCAATTCAACCCGCAACCAAGGGAAAATACTTGTTATTGGCCAATTTGGTTGGATTTGAAAAAGCCTATTTAGGACCTTTTGATTGGAACGGTTTAAATCAAGAAAAGTTACCCAATTGGCAATTAAAACCATTAACTAAAGGATTAGCAGAAGTTACCGTTAATTCAAAAAAGCCAATGATTGAACAAAAAGCAGATAGAACCATAGTAAATGTTGATGCTTCTCCTACCAATGGAGGAGCAAATGCAATGGAAATCTTAGAGAAATCTCCAGGCATTTCAGTAGATAAAGACGGAAATATCAGTTTAAAGGGCAAAGAAGGAGTAATGGTATATATGGATGGGAGACCCACTTATTTGTCTGGCCCTGATTTGGTTAATTTATTAAAGAACACGCAAGGAGCGCAGTTAGATCAAATAGAAATTATGACCAATCCGCCAGCTCGTTTTGATGCTGCGGGTAATGCAGGTGTGATAAATATTAAAACAAAAAAATCTAAAGTAGTTGGATTCAATGGTTCTGTAACTGCAGGTTATGGTCAAGGAGTGTATAGTAGGAATAATCAAACGGTGCAATTAAATTATCGCAAAAACAAATTCAATGTATTTGGAAATATTGGAAGAAATGAGCGAACTGGTTTTCAAAATATAGCTATTGATCGTCGTTTTATTGATGGAGGTTCAAAACAAATTGTTTCCTTTTTTGAACAAATCACCGACCGTAACACCTATAATCATTCTTACAACGGGAAGATTGGATTAGATTTTTATGCATCAAGTAAAACTACACTGGGCTTAGTTTTTAACGGATTCAATAACAAAGGAAATGGCAATTCTATAGGGGATATCAATATTTTTAATGCACAGCATAATTTGATGAATAAAACACTTGCTTACAACGGCAATGTTGATACCTGGAAAAACACTAGCCTTAATTTTAACCTTAGACATGTATTAGATTCATCGGGAAGAGAAATAAGTTTTGACGCTGATTATTTAACTTATGATGGGAGCACCAATCTTTTTTTAAAAAATGCCTATCAAAATAATATTGGACAAACAGTAGCAAAAACAGATAGTTTATATGGACAGCTTCCTCAAATGATTGATATCTACACCGCAAAAATTGATTATATACATCCATTAAAAAATAAAGCTAAGTTCGAAGCTGGTTTAAAAACCAGTTTCGTTACCACCGATGCTAATGCCATATATGATACTTTATTTAACGGCGTTATGATGCGTGATTATAATAGAAGTAATCACTTTGTTTACAGAGAAAATATCAATGCGGGGTATCTGAATTACAGCAGACCAATTGGTGCAAAATGGAATATGCAACTTGGATTAAGGGCTGAACAAACAATTGCAAAAGGTGATCAAAAAACAACCAATGAGCAGTTTAAAAGAAATTACATTCAACTCTTTCCAACGGCTTATGTTCAATACGCAGCCAATGAAGCCAATAGCTTCGTATTAAATTATGGCAAAAGAATCAGAAGACCTGATTATCAAAGTCTTAATCCATTTGTTGAGTTTTTAGATAGGTATACTTACGAACAAGGAAATCCATACTTAAGACCCCAGTTTAGTCATAATATTGAATTGAGTCATACCTATAAAGGGTTTTTAACCACCACATTAAATTATACCAAAACAACTGATATCATTCAACAAGTGCTTTTGCAAGATGATATCAAAAATGAAACTTTTATTAAACAAGAGAATATTGCTACACAACAGCAGATTGGATTATCAATCAATGCATTTAATCAATATACTAAATGGTGGAGTGGGAATATTTATTTGAATGTGGCTAATAATCAATTAACTGGCCCTATCAATAACGAACCAGTAAGTATTTCAGCTAATACATTTATGGCCAATATAAGTCAACAGTTCAAATTGAATAAAGGCTACAGTGCCGAACTAAGCGGATTCTACAGATCTGAAGGGCTTGAAGGCATTTTTAGAATCAAAGGGTTTGGCGTAGTAAACATTGGAGTAAGTAAACAAATCATGAAAAACAAAGGCACTATTCGTATAAATGTAAGAGACATTTTTTGGTCACAACGCATTAAAGGCGAAAGCAGATACGGAACAGTGGATGCCAACTTCAGACAGTTTAATGATAATAGAATTGCTAATATCAGCTTTACTTATAGATTCAGTAAAGGAAAGGCAACAGCAGGACCAAGAAAACGCGGAGGTGCAGACGATGAACAAAGCAGAGTAGGGGTAGATGGTGGTAAATAAGTTTTTCTCTCATGTAGTATATACGGCCTTGGTTTCTACCAGGGCCTTTTTTTTGTACCTTTGTAAAAAAATAATTATGCCATCTTTTGATATTGCCAGCGCTGTAGATATTCAGGTATTAGACAATGCCATCAATACTGTTAAAAAAGAAGTAGCAACTCGTTACGATTTTAGGGATACCGATGTAAAAGTAGACTTGAATAAAAAAGATTATAACATTTCATTAGAAGTGAATACCGAAATGCAAATGAAGCAGCTGATTGATATTTTGATTAGTAGATCAATGAAGCAGGGTATTGATGGAAATGCTTTTGACTTTTCAAAAGATGCCTACCCAAGTGGTAAGACCATTAAAAAAGAAGTATCTGTTAAAAACGGGTTACGCCAGGAAGATGCTAAAAAGATTGTCAAAATGATTAAAGACAGCGGAGCCAAAGTACAAGCTGCTATTATGGACGATATCATTCGCGTTACTGGTAAAAAAATTGATGATTTACAAGATGTAATTGCAAAATGCAAGAACGGCGATTTTGGCGTTCCCTTGCAATTTGTCAATATGAAGAGCTAAAGCCTAATAATTAGTTCCTTTTTTGGTTAAAAAGGATAATTGCTGTACCTTTGCAATCCAAATTTTAAATAATCGTACGGCCAAATCCGTACCACCTAAACCAAATAGTATGAAAAAAGGTATCCACCCAGAAAGTTACCGTTTTGTTGTTTTCAAAGACATGAGTAACGGCACATCTTTCTTGAGTAAATCTACAGCTGCTACCAAAGAAACCATCGTTTACGAAG
>JBMLPQ010000299.1:0-4930 GCA_049242025.1 Sediminibacterium sp. | reverse complement strand
ACATCTTTCTTGAGTAAATCTACAGCTGCTACCAAAGAAACCATCGTTTACGAAGATGGTAATGAATATCCAGTAATTAAATTGGAGATTTCAAATACTTCTCACCCTTTTTACACAGGTAAGAATGTATTGGTTGATACTGCAGGTAGAATTGACAAGTTCAAAAAGCGTTACGCAAAGAAAGACTAGTTCTTTTTTGAATAAAATTAAATCCTGCTCCATTAATGGTGCAGGATTTTTTATGCTATATCATTGATTACCTTTAATTCAATTTAAACCTATGCAATTAGATATACTGGCTTTTGGGGTTCATCCGGATGATGTAGAACTGAGTTGTTCAGGAACTATTTTGGCTTCCATCAGTCAAGGCAAAAAAGTAGGCATTATTGATTTAACAAGGGGTGAATTAGGAACAAGAGGGTCTGCAGATATTAGAGATATTGAATCCGAAAATGCCGCAAAAATTCTTGGTATTCACCACCGGGAGAATTTAAGAATGGAAGATGGTTTTTTTGTGCATTCAGAAGAAAATATTCGTAAAATCATCAGAGTAATCCGCCAGTTTAGGCCCAGTATTATTTTAGCGAATGCTATTGAAGACAGACATCCCGATCATGGGCGGAGCGCTAAATTATTGGCGGATGCAGCGTTTTTAGCTGGGTTACGAAAAATTGAAACGCTTGATAACGAGGGTAATCCACAAGAATCATTCAGACCAACAAATGTGTTTCATTATATTCAGGATAGGCTTTTAATACCTGATTTTGTGGTAGATATTACCCCTTTTTATGAAACCAAAATGGAATCCATCAGAGCATACACTACCCAGTTTTACAATACCGATTTAAACGAACCAAATACCTATATATCATCCCCTCAGTTTTTAGAAACTGTAAAGGCAAGGGATATGATGATGGGCAAAAGAATTGGGGTAATGTACGCTGAAGGATTTATAACCGAAAAAACTATAGGCATCAATAATTTAGACCACTTAATTCAGATAACTACCTAATATGTCAACCGTAAAAGTAGGAATGGTACAAATGTCTTGTACCGGAGTTCAGCAAGAAAACATGGCAAAAGCCATTCAGGGGATTAAAGACGCCGCTGCAAAAGGCGCTCAAATTGTTTGTTTACAAGAGCTATTCACTTCACTCTATTTTTGTGATGTTGAAGACTATGAAAATTTTAAATTAGCAGAAGCAATACCAGGTGCAACTACTGAAACATTAGGCGTATTGGCTGCAGAATTAAATGTAGTCATAATTGCATCTTTGTTTGAAAAACGCACACAGGGTTTATATCATAATACCACTGCAGTTATTGATGCAGATGGCAGTTATTTAGGGAAGTATCGCAAAATGCATATTCCTGATGATCCTGCATATTATGAGAAATTTTATTTTACGCCAGGTGATCTTGGTTACAAAGTATTCAAAACCAAATTTGCTACATTAGGTGTCTTAATCTGTTGGGATCAATGGTATCCGGAAGCAGCAAGAATTACTGCATTAATGGGTGCAGAAATATTGTTTTACCCTACAGCAATTGGTTGGGCTACCGCTCAAGATGAAGCAACCAATAATGAACAATACAATGCTTGGCAAACTATTCAAAGAAGTCATGCTGTTGCCAATGGAGTGCATGTAGTAAGTGTAAACAGGGTTGGCTTAGAACAAAATGGCGCAATGAAATTTTGGGGAGGATCATTCGTGTCTAATCCATTTGGAAGCCTTATCTATAAAGCATCTCATGATGCAGAAGAAACCACAGTGGTAGAATTAGATCTAGCAAAAACTGATCAATACAGAACTCATTGGCCGTTTTTAAGAGATAGAAGAATCGATTCTTATCAGCCCATTACCAAAAGATTTATTGACGAAGATTAATAATAGTATGATTTCTTTACACCAAGTTCCCGCTATATTAGGATATGAATTTCCTGCTGAATTTGCTAAACATGAAGCTACTTGGTTAAGTTGGCCTCATAAGGAAGCCAGCTGGCCAGGAAAAATTGAAAGTATTTACCCCAACTATAGTTTGTTTGTGAAGTACTTAGCAATGAGTGAGAAAGTGCGCATTAATGTAGCCAATGAAGCAATGGAAAACTTTGCTAAGCAACATTTAATAAAGGCCGGTGTGAATATGGGGGCAGTAGAATTTTTCTACCACCCAACCAATGATGCTTGGTGTAGAGATCATGGCCCAGCGTTTTTAATCAATCCTAAAGCCGAGTATAAAAAAGTTGTGGTAGACTGGAACTATAATGCTTGGGGTAATAAATATCCTCCTTTTGATTTGGATGATGTAATACCCTCAAAGATTGGAAAACATTTTAATCTTCCTGTATACCATCCTGGCATTGTAATGGAGGGAGGATCAGTAGAATTTAATGGTGCAGGCACTTTACTTACTTCAACATGTTGCTTGTTAAACCCGAATCGCAATCCGCATCTTTCGATAGAAGAAATTGAAAGCTATTTACAAAACTATTATGGGGTTAAACAAATCCTTTGGGTATCCGAAGGGATTGTAGGAGATGATACTGATGGACATATTGATGATACCGTTCGTTTTGTGAATGAAGACACCGTAATCACTGTAATTGAAGAGAATCAGTCAGACGAAAATTATGCTTTATTGCAAACCAATTTACAAGAATTGAAAAGAATGCGTTTGCTTTCAGGAAAACAATTAAATATAGTTGAGTTGCCCATGCCAGATGCAGTGGTTTATGAAGATCAACGTTTGCCTGCTTCATATGCCAATTTTTATATAAGCAACCAACACGTGATTGTACCTACATTTAATTGTGATAAAGATGATAAGGCGCTAAGTATTATTCAATCTTGTTTTAATGATAGGGAAGTGGTAGGAATTGATTCAACCGATATTATTTGGGGATTGGGTAGCTTTCATTGTTTAAGTCAACAAGAGCCAGCGGTGTAGCAATAAAAAACAATTCAGTATTTGCTCTAGGTGCAATAGAATTATAACAAGTTTCAATGGTTTGAAAACTAAAGTAAGTTTCAAATAATTGTTGGTAGCTTTCTTTATCTCCTCCAAATGGAGGACCAGCCTCAAATGCTCTGTTAAATAAAAGCCCAACTAATTTTCCATTCGGTTTTAATAATTGAGCCATATGCTTTACGTAATTGGCTCTTAAGACCGGATCAATTGCACAAAAAAAAGTTTGTTCTAAGATTAAATCATATTGTCCTATCCAATTAAAAAAGTTGGACTCAATAAAATGTATGCTTTGCTGAGTAGGATATTTTTGTTGTAGTAATTGAATGACTATGGGGGCAATATCAATCACGGTAATATTCGTAAATCCTTGCTCCATAAGATAAACAGCTTCATAGCTATTTCCTGCTCCTGGAATCAGAATCGCAATATCCTTATTTTCTAATTGATCAATATAAGTTTTTAGTGGTGGGGATACTATGCCTAAATCCCATTGGGAAGCATTCTTTATATAACGATCGTTCCAATAATCCGCAGATAAAAACTCCTTCATTATCCTAAGAATCGTTTCATTTCTTTATCTAAATCTCTGTTCTTGATGGTCTCTCTTTTGTCGTGTAATTTTTTACCTCTAGCCAACCCTATTTCAACTTTAACGAAGCCTTTATCTGAAAAAAATACTTTTAGAGGGATGATGGTATAGCCTTTATCTTTTAGTTTGAGTTGAAGTTTTTTGAGTTCACGCTTATTCAATAATAGTTTTCGGTCGTGCACTTCAATATGATTATTGGCTGTTCCATGAGAGTAGGAGGCAATATATAACGCCCTTACCCATAACTCCCCATTATCAAATAAACAAAACGAATCGTTGAAACTGAGCTTGCCTTCTCTTATAGACTTTACTTCTGTGCCAAGCAATACAATACCAGCCACAAATTTGTCTTCAATATGGTAATTAAAATAAGCCTGTCTATTGTTCATCATTAGCTTCGGAATAATTGCACAAGCTGTGCTAATTTGTCTTTCAGATTTTTCCTGTCAACAATAAAATCTAAAAATCCATGCTCTAATAAAAACTCACTTCGCTGGAAACCTTCTGGAAGATCTTTTTTAATCGTCTCCTTAATTACCCTAGGTCCAGCAAATCCAATTAAAGCACCAGGTTCAGCAATATTTAAGTCTCCTAACATTCCAAAGCTTGCAGAAATGCCACCAAAAGTTGGATCGGTAAGCATTGAGATATAAGGTAATTTGGCATCACTAAGTTGCGAAAGCTTACCACTGGTTTTAGCCAATTGCATCAAACTAAATGCGCTTTCCATCATACGAGCACCACCACTTTTACTAATAACTAGGTAGGGTAACTTATGTTCAATGCAATAATCCACTGCTCTACTAAATTTCTCTCCCATCACACTTCCGAGTGATCCTCCAATAAATTCAAAGTCCATACAAGCAATAACCAAAGCTTCTCCGTTTGCTTTTCCAACCGCAACACGCATGGAGTCTTTTAAATTTGTTTTTGCATGTATATCATCTAGTCTTTTCTGGTAGGGCTTAAGATCTGTAAATCCTAAGAAGTCTTTGCTTTTAATTTCATCATATAGGATGGTATAATCCTTATTGTCGAAAATAATGTCAAAATATTCTTCACTACCTATACGGTGATGATGATTACATTTTAAACAAACAAACAAATTCTCTTTTAATTCATTGGTTGTACAGATATAACTACACTCAGGACATTTATTCCAGAGTCCCTCAGGGGTTTCCTTTTTGTCAGCTGTAGAAGTCTGGATATTTCTACTTTTACGAGTAAACCATCTTGACTTTGCAGGCTCTACTGGCTGTGCAGATTCGTTGCTACCTGTTAAATTCATTTCTATGTCTTCTTCACGCTCTTTTTTCATATCGTGCAATCAAATTGGGGCGGAAAGATAATCAATTATCAAATAATTGGCTC
>JBMLPQ010000298.1:0-2617 GCA_049242025.1 Sediminibacterium sp. | reverse complement strand
GGAATGGACTTTGTAAGTGATAAATTAAAAGACTTCACTTTCATAGGAAACGTTACTGTATTAAAATCAACTGTTAAGTTGAACACCACACAAGCAAGTGGAAAAGAAACCACACAGAACAGACCATTGTTTGGGCAGTCACCTTACTTAATCAACGCAGGATTCCAATATACCAACACCGAAAAAGGATTCAACGCATCTATTTTATACAATAGACAAGGTCCAAGATTATCATTAGTAGGCGATCCAGAAGGAGCAGGCTTTTATGATATCTACGAGAAGAGCCGTAATCTATTAGACTTACAAGTATCAAAGAGAGTGTTGAACAATGCAGGAGAATTTAAACTAACTGTATCTGATGTATTGAATAATCAATTTGCATTCTATGATAATGCAGACAGCAAGCCTGGATACAGTTTTGCAGCAGGTGATAGAATCAACTATGCATTTAGACCAGGTACCACTGTTACCGTATCATTCAGTTACGATATCAACTTTAAAAAATAAATAACCTCTTTTAAAACTAAAACAATGAATAAGCTTACTCAATTATTACTCGCGGGAGCACTTGCACTTACAGCAACTTCATGCGTGAAAGTAAACTTTGAAGATCCCATTGCAGGTGGTGGAACTGGCGCGAATGCAGATGATCCAAACACCACAAGAATCTTAAAAGGATCTTATGAAAGAAGCATTACATTAACTGGTGGAACTTATACCATACAGGGATATGTATACTTTCAACAAGGTGCAACATTAACCATTCCAGCAGGAACTATTTTGAAGAGTGATATCTCTCAAAAAGGTGCACTCATCATAGAGCGTGGAGCAAAGATTGAAGCGAATGGAACAGCGTCTAATCCAATTGTATTTACTTCTGGAAGAGCAGCAGGATCTCGCTTACGCGGAGATTGGGGTGGAATCATCCTTTTAGGAAATGCACCAACAAACAGACCATTATCACCAGCACCATTGGTAGAAGGTGGGGTAGATAGAAGATATGGCGGTACTACTGCTAATGACAACTCAGGCACTATGCGTTATGTTCGTATTGAGTTCGCAGGAATTGCGGCAGAACCTGGAAGTGAAATTAATGGATTAACACTGGGGGGTGTTGGTTCAGGCACTACACTTGAATACATTCAGGTTTCTTACGGAAATGACGATGCGTATGAGTTTTTTGGTGGTACCGTTAACTTAAAGTATTTATTGTCTTACGCAACATCGGATGATGATTACGATTTTGACTTTGGATACACTGGAAAAATTCAGTACGCTGTTGCACAGCGTCATCCAGAAATTGGAGACTCAGATGCAGGTAATGGAGTAGAAGCAGATAACGATGGAGCAGGAACCGCTGCAAGACCATTTACACGCCCAGAGTTAAGCAACTTCACCTGGATCGGCTCAAACGGAGCGCCTAATACACAGGCATTAGAAAACTTTGCACACAGATGGAGAAGAGGTGTACGTTTTTCAGTACGTAACTCAATTTTGATGGGCTTCCCTAAGGGAGGATTCTCAATGGAGTCTGCATTAACCGCAACTGCATTTAACAACGATTCATCTGATTTCAGAAATAACTTAGTACACGCATTAGTAGATGCATATAGAGTAGATGCATCAGCAGGTGGAGTGATTTCAGCTGCCGCTGTAAGAACAAAGGCAGAAACAAACGGAGGCATTACTTATGCGAATGCAGCGGATATTATGTTGACCGCACCGTTTAATATAACCGCACCTAACTTCATACCAATGGCAGGTTCACCAGCATTAACAGGCGCAAGCTTTACCGGTATGGATGCATTCTTTACACCAGGAGCATTCCGCGGAGCATTCGGAACCAGTAACTGGACAACAGGATGGGCAAGCTATACACCGCAAACAAATACTTATTAAGGTTTTGCTGCGCGATTATAGCCGTCGCTTAGTTTTCTCTCGCACCGCGAATTCATAGAAACGCAGTGTTTAGTATAACAGTTAAGAAACGAACCTCCATTTCTATGGGGGTTCTTTTTTGCCGCGACTCGCGGCAAGTAGGCCGAGCCGATTTAATTTTTTAATTTCGTCAAAAAAAATATACCGTGCGCAAAATATCCTTTCAGCATATTTTTTTAGCCCTTTTTATTTTTACAACAATCGCCAGCCTTACAGCCTGCAACAACGCCACAGAAACATCAACTAAAACCATAAGCGTTACAGATACTGCTGTCAAAACAAATACAGGCCTAGACATAGCAGGTCTGCACCAAGCAGACAGTGTACAAATTTTATTCTTCACCGATCCCTTCGGAAAAGACTCATTGCGGTATACCAGATTTTTTAAACACTACAATACCTCAGACACCGCAACAGTTCAACCTTTGTTAAAAAATTTAGACCAATTATTTTTACTGCGAACAGAAGTAATGAAATGCAGATCAGAAGGAAAAATATTTTTCTTTAAGGGCACACAAGAATTAAAGACGGTTTACTTTAATACACAAGGCAATGGCGATTGCGCATACCTCTATTTCATCAAAGACGGAGGGTTTTATTATTTCCCCATTCAGCCAACAACCGCAGCGCTTCTTCGCAAGTTAAAACCCCTTGCAATTAAGCCAAGTGCTGAAAATTA
>JBMLPQ010000297.1:0-2854 GCA_049242025.1 Sediminibacterium sp. | reverse complement strand
AGAGACCCATACTTGCTACAGTGATGAATATCCTCATCATTTTGTTTGGGATTGTTGGGTATAGTTTTTTGGCAGTGAGAGAGTACCCTGCGGTAGATCCTCCTGTAGTGAATGTTAGAACTTCTTATTCTGGGGCTAATTCTGAAATTATTGAGAGTCAAATTACAGAACCTTTAGAGAAAGCTATTAATGGTATACCTGGTATTAGAAGTATCTCTTCTTCTAGCTCTAACGGAAATAGTAATATCACTGTTGAGTTTAATGTATCTGAAGATTTAGAAGCAGCGGCAAATGATGTACGTGATAAAGTAAGTCAGGCAGTAAGAAATTTACCACAAGACGTAGATGCGCCTCCGGTTGTAAGTAAGTCTGATGCCAATAGTGATTTTATAATCATGTTGGCAGTGCAAAGTCAAACAAAAGGATTGCTCGAATTAAGTGAATATGCCGAAAACGTTTTACAAGAGCGTTTTCAAACTATATCTGAAGTAAGTGCTGTTAATATTTTTGGTCAAAAAAGACCTTCTATGCGTATCTGGATTGATCCAGATAAACTCAACTCATTCAATGTAACATTTGGTGATATTAGAACTGCACTGAATACAGAGAATGTTGAAATTCCTTCAGGTAAAATATATGGTGATAAAACGGAATTAACTATTAAAGCATTAGGAAGGCTTACTACTGAAAAAGATTTTCGTGATTTAATTATTCGCCAAACAGCTGGCGGCATTGTGCGATTATCAGATGTTGCTTATGTAGAAGTTGGTCCAGAAAATGATGAATATAGTTGGAGATTAAACGGTGTAAATGCGGTAGGTATGGCTATTATTCCACAGCCAGGAGCCAACTATATTAAAATTGCCGATGAATTTTATAAACGATTAGCTGAGATTCAGAAAACTGAAAAGGGAGACTTTATTATGACTCCTTTGATAGACCAAACTAAAAATGTTCGGGCATCTATTAAAGAGGTAGAAGAAACTTTATTAATTTCTTTCACCCTAGTAGTATTGGTGATTTTCTTTTTCTTTAGAAACTGGTTGATTGCTATTAGGCCATTGATTGATATTCCCATATCATTAATTGCCACTTTCTTTATCATGTACATTTCTGGTTTCTCTATCAATGTATTGACCTTATTAGGAATTGTGTTGGCCACAGGTTTAGTGGTAGATGATGGAATTGTTGTAACCGAAAATATTTTCAGAAAATTAGAAAGTGGATTGCCCATAAGAAAAGCTGCTTTAGAAGGAAGTAAAGAAATTTTCTTTGCGGTTGTTTCTACTTCCATCACTTTGGCTGTTGTGTTTCTTCCAGTAATATTCTTACAAGGTTTTGTGGGTAGTTTATTCCGCGAATTTGGTATTGTAGTTGCTGCTGCAGTATTAATTTCTGCATTTGTATCGTTAACCATTACGCCAGTACTCAATGTTTATCTCAATAAAAAAGATGCGGGTCATGGTAAGTTTTATGAAATGACCGAGCCTTTTTTCAGAGGGATGGAAAATGGTTATAAACGCTTACTTGCGGGATTTCTTCGAGTTCGTTGGATGGCATGGGTTATTGTTGCCATTTGTGCGGGTATCATTTATTGGATTGGTGCTGGTTTACAAAGTGAGTTAGCTCCTTTAGAAGATAGAAGCAGTATACGTTTTCAAATGAGTGGCCCCGAAGGTGCTAGTTATGGCTACATGGTAGAAACGGGAGATAAATTATTAAACTATCTAACTGATTCTGTTCCTGAAAAAGATTTTGTATTTGCTGCAGTTCCAGGATTTGGTGGAAGTGGTGGCGTGAATGGAGGAACACTTAGAATTAAATTAGTGGATCCAGATAAACGAACAAAAACTCAATCAGAAATAGCCAAAGAAATTGGTAAGAAATTACCAAGCATCAATAATGCTCGAATATTTCCTGTAGAAGAACAAACGATTTCCGTTGGTTTGGGTTCAAGGGGTTCTTTGCCTGTTCAGTTTATTTTACAAAATTTAGACTTTGAAAAAATAAAAACAGTCATCCCTAAATTCTTAGAAGAAGCAAGAAAAGATAAAACTTTTCAAAACGTAGATGTGAACCTCAAGTTCAATAAACCAGAATTACAATTAACCATTGATCGTATTAAAGCAAAAGATTTAGGCTTGTCCATTATTGATGTGGCAGACGTTGTTTCTAGTGCATTTAGCGGAAGAAGACTGGCTTACTATATTATGAATGGTAAGCAATATGAAGTGATTTCTCAGGTTGCATATAAAGATCGTCAGAAGCCAGCAGATATAGAAAAACTCTATGTTAGAAATAATCGCGGAGAGAGCATTCCGCTAAAGGCAGTGGTTAAGTTAGAAGAGAATTCTAATCCACCTACTTTATTTCATTTTAATCGATTTAAAGCCGCAACAGTTTCTGCTTCTTTAGCAGAAGGCATGACTATTGGGGATGGTGTAAAAGCGATGCGTAGAATTGGGGATAAACTTTTAGATGAAAGTTTTAAAACTGCATTGAATGGTCCTTCTCGTGATTTTGAAGAAAGTTCTTCTAATACGGCTTTTGCTTTTGGTTTTGCCTTGATATTAATTTACTTGGTACTGGCAGCTCAATTTGAAAGCTTTAAAGATCCATTAACGATAATGATTACTGTACCACTTGCATTAGCAGGTGCATTGTTGAGTCTTTGGGTGTTTGATCAAACGATTAATATTTTCTCTCAAATTGGTATGATTATGTTAATTGGTTTGGTAACTAAAAATGGTATTTTAATTGTTGAATTTGCCAATCAAAAAAGAGAGTTTGGATTGAATAAAAGAGAAGCAGTTTTAGAAGCTTCTGCTCAGCGATTGCGTCCAATTTTGATGAC
>JBMLPQ010000296.1:23125-26484 GCA_049242025.1 Sediminibacterium sp. | reverse complement strand
AATGATGAATCTTGAAATTAAAGGACAAACGAATGATTCATTTAAAATATATAATTTCATATTACCAGGCGGCTCAGTTGACACTAAATTAAAATTTGATTGGTATTATAAAGATTTCCAATTAGAATACAAATCTTACAAAGCGACAAAAGGAAGCTTGACTATTAAATATGATTTATAATTTTTTATATAATTATAGAATTGATGCCTCAACGCTCATAATCAGTGAGTTCCAGGATCATGCTCTGGTGAGCCCACTTCTTTACTTTAAGACTTGCAACAAAGAGGTTCAATAGATTGAATTGAAAATGGCTGGTAATGGGCTTTTGCATAGTGCTTATTTTTTTTCGCTAAAAACAAACCGCTATCTTTTGCTTTTCTTGATTAACTATAGTTAAATACTTTTAAAAAGTATAAATTACAATATAGTTTTTGTAAAAACATGAGAAAAAAATCAGTATTCGTTATACTAATATGTTGTTTGTTAAACCAGTTTACGGTATACTGCCAGAATATTATAATAGATGTAAAAGGTAATGTAAAAACTACAGGCAATAGCTCTCAACCTGTTCGTAAAGGAGATAATTTAAAAAATGCCACACGTTTTGAATTCCAGCCAGATACTCGTTATCCAAGGCCCGAGGTTAAGCTCCTAACCCCTAAAGGAATTTGCGTAATAAGGTACAGTGATTATCAATCACGACCTCAATCCGAACTATTCGATCTTATTAAACTGACCATACATGCTAATTCTGTAGCTACCCTAGGTACAAGATCTTTTGAGGTAACGCCATCTCCTGAGGAACAGGTAAGAATCATTGACTCATTGTGTAAGCAACTAAATGCGAATGAAGCTAACATTGATTATATTGTTTCAACCTATATTAACCCTTATTCCGTATCTGAGTTTAAAATACCAGCTTGGAAGGAAATAGGCAATCTATTGCTCAGTAAATACAGTTTCAATTTTTATACAGCAAATGGCAATACACTAACAGCAGATCAATACAGCCAAATACCTAAGCTTGCAAAAGTTTCTACAAGGGCATTTCTCCCTGCGTCGTTTTCTTTAAAAAAGTATTGCCCAATACCCGGAAACCAAGGCAATTATGGTACCTGTGTAGGCTGGTCTACGGCTTACGGGGCAAGAACTATTTCTTGGGCAATAAAGAACAACGATACAGTTACTTCTAACATTACCAATCAGGCATTTTCGCCAACTTTTATTTATGAACAAATTAAAAGTGCATCAGATCCTAATTGTTCTAATGGAGCTTCACTCTATTCTGCACTAAGATTATTAAAAAAAAGTGGTGTACCTTTTTATAGTGACCTTGGTTTTAGTTGTAATGCAGATGTATCATCTTTTACTACTATTGCATCTAAGTATGCAATTAAAGATTTTCAAGCTTTAACCAAAGCGTACGGATTAGCAGCTTCTAAAGATGAATTCAAAGAAAACTTACAAACTATTAAAAATGCAATTGCTGAAAAAAAGCCAGTATTGGCATCTATAAAATGTTATAGTTCTTTCGGTGGTCAAACTTGGAACGGATTGTTAGATGTTGATAGAGGCGGCCATGCGGTATGTATCATTGGGTATGATGATAACTTTTCAAATGGCGAGGGAGCTGTTGAAATATTAAATAGTTGGGGTCCTTATTGGGGCAATGGTGGATTTATATATGTAAAGTATGCGGATCTTAAAAATATCCTTAATTCGGCCATTGCTTTGTACGACGATAGCAAACCTGCACCACTCATCCCACCCGTTATTCCTGAAGTAAAAAAAGATACTCTCAGACCAATAAAGGTTGATACGATGTTGAGATTGTCGGGCTCTTTGAATTTGCTACTAAACGACGGAACCACGATGCCAATACAGATAGATGAAGCGGGCACACGCGGCCTGAAGCTTGCTCAGGTAGAAAATATGACCTATAATGTTGCCAACTCATATCCATCGGGTACATTATTTAAAATTAAGTTTACCAGTAATCAGCCTGCTTATGTATATGTGATTGGTACAGATGCTAAAAAAAGCCCTTTATCAGAACTCTTCCCCGATCCTGAAGCTAATATTTCGGCTTTACTCGATTTCAAATCTGAGGTAGCAATCTCAATTCCAGAAGGAAACCAGTATATTCAAATGGATGAAAACCCTGGGGAAGATTATTTATGTGTAATTTACTCAAAACAAGAAATTGATGTTTCAGCTATTAAAGAAACATTGGCAAAAAACCCAACCAAGAGTTTTGTAAAAATTGTGAAAGAATCACTTGGGGATAAAATTATGGACGATAAGGATATTGTTTTTGAAAAAAATAAGATTGCCTTTAAATCGGCATCTAATAATAAAACTGCAGTTCCTGTCTTTATAAAAATTAAACACAAATAACAATGAAACAATATCTTTTTGTTGTTCTGTTTTTTTGCAGCCATATTCTTATAGGGCAAACACGCAATTTTCGTTTGGTAAACGCACCAACAAAAAAAATCACCACACAACAACGTAAAGCTGTAGTAATTGGCATGAGCAATTATGGGGATGGTCGCGATTTAAATAATACCATCAATGATGCCAACGATATGTTTAATTCGCTAAAGGGATTGGGTTTTGAAGTAACACTGCTTACCAATAATGATTTGCGAAGCTTAAAAGAGAACCTTATCAAATGGTACAATAGCATTGAAGGAAATGATATGGCCATATTTTATTTTGCAGGGCATGGCATGGAAGTAAAAGGCGAAAATTACCTAATACCAGTGGGTGCAAATATGAGTTCTGAAACAGATGTAGTTTATAACACACTCAAAGTGAACGATGTTTTAGAAAATATGGATGCAAAAAAAATAGGAATGAAATTGGTTATATTAGATGCTTGTCGCGACAATCCTTTTAAACGAAGCTGGACTCGCGGTACTGGCTCAAAAGGTTTGGCTCAGGTATTAGCGCCCAAAGGAACTTATGTTGCTTTTGCAGCATCTCCTGGCAGTACAGCGCAAGACGGAGGTAATTATAAATTAAAAAATGGTGTATTTACGCATTATTTAAAACAAGAGATCGTAAAAAAAGGGCTTTCGATAGATGAGGTGTTCACAAATGTTGCCAATCAGGTAACTGAACTTACGGGAGAACAACAAACGCCTTTTCGGAATAGCAGCTTACAAAAAAACTTTTATTTTTTACCATCCGACAACAATCCTTCTGGAACGGAAACGGAAGAAACTATTAAAAAATATTTTTACTATGTAGATGTTAATGGTAATGAATCGAAGGATCATTTTAATAACAGCCAACTAGCAGAGGCCGAGATGAAAGCAAAAAAATTGTACGGCAAAATATATTCTAATATGGG
>JBMLPQ010000296.1:12927-23025 GCA_049242025.1 Sediminibacterium sp. | reverse complement strand
GCTAAAAGCTGGTACACAAAAGCGGCGGAGAATGGAAATCGTTCAGCTAAACAAAGATTATCTAATTGGGAATATTAATTACTATGAAAAGAGTTTTACTGATTCTACTATTATTAAGTAGCTATATAATTAACGCCCAAACTAGAAATCTCCGTTTGGTAAAATCATCTACCCAAAATCCTACTTTGCAGAAGCGTAAAGCCGTGGTTATTGGTATGAGTGATTATGGATTAGATAGAAATTTGAGTAACACATTAAATGATGCCAATGACATGGCTACTTCACTTTCTGAACTTGGTTTTGAGGTAACGCTGTTAAAAAATAATGACCTCCGAAATTTAAAAGAGAATTTAAATAAATGGTACAATAGTATTGAAGGAAACGATATTGCTATTTTTTATTTTGCCGGCCATGGAATGGAAGTAAATGGCGACAACTTTTTAATACCCATAGATGCTGATATGAACTCTGAAACGGATGTAGTTTATAATACCTTGAATGTTAACCAAGTGCTCGGAAATATGGATGAAAAAAAAGTTGGTATGAAGTTGCTGATATTAGACGCTTGTCGCGACAATCCATTTAAAAGAAGCTGGACAAGAGGTGGTGGTTCTAAAGGGTTGGCTCAACTCTCTGCTCCAAAAGGAACTTATATTGCATTTGCAGCCTCCCCTGGTTTTACAGCACAAGACGGAGGTAATTACCGTTTACAGAATGGGGTATTCACTCATTATTTAAAACAAGAGATTCTAAAACAAGGTATAACTATAGATGAGGTGTTCAACAATGTTACAGGTTCAGTTGCTGACCTTACCAAAAATCAACAAACACCTTTTAAGAATAGTAGCCTTACGAAAACTTTTTATTTTAGACCTTCTGATAATATAAAGCCTCAAGCTACAGTAAATGTTAAAAAATATTTTTACTATATTGATGAAAATGGCAATAAATCTACCAATCAGTTTTCTACTAAAGAAGAAGCTTCAAACGAAATGAAGCGTGCAAAAAAATACGGGAAAATACTTTCTAGTTTAGGCGAAGTGTTTCTAATGGAAGCTCCCAAAATGTCAGATAACGAAAATCCAGAAGATAATCATGATATAGTAGAGGTTCCCGCAGGATTTGAAGGCGGACATGAAGCTTGGATAAATTTTTTACAAAAAAACCTAATTCCAAACACAGCTTTAGAAAATGGAGCTCCTCCTGGGGTTTATACGGTAACTGTTGAATTTTATGTTGAGAAAGATGGTTCTATTAGTGAACTGAAAGCATTGAATAATCCTGATTATGGGACAATGGAAGAAGCGATAAGGGTAATTAAATTAGCAAAATGGAAACCTGCTTCACAACTAGGACGATTTGTACGTTTCAGATTGAAACAAACAATTAGCTTCAAGGTTTCAGATGAATAAGATTACATGGTTGTATATTTAAACTAATGCTTTCAGAATATTTAATACATTTTTTCTATTCGCCTAATAAAATCCATAACAAGTTTTTTCGCCAACCCTATACTTCACCTGTATAGTCTTTTATTATTACTATTCACTTTCGTGTGGATGGCCATTCCTTATAGTAACGAATTAGATACCAGTGTTCAGCAATGGATAGGTGGGGTAAAAATGGCGCTTCCTGAAAAACATAAACCAACACCCAATGAAGTTATTTTCATTGATGTGTCAAAGTCTCGATACTTGCTTCCACTAAATAGCGACTCAACCGAGAACGATGTAATAGTGAACCGCAAGTATCTTACCAGCCTTTTTCAATTTATAGCCAAGCGTCAAAACAAAGTAAAATATATTTTGACTGATATAATATTTGATACACCTTCTTCAGATGATAGTGCTCTAATTGTATCTATTCATTCGTTAAAAAACAAAATACTTTGTATCAATAATTATGGGCAAGAAGATAGCCTCCAAAAAAACATCTTAAATGTTCGTTCGGCAACTGCCACCGTGAATCTTCAAAATGAATCTGTTTATAAAATACCTTTTATCGGTAATTGGAATGATACACTCGTTCCGTATAAAATGTATCAGGATATGGGCGGCAGCAAAATTCATACTAACTTCTTGTATACTTGGTTTAATAATAAAGGACTTGCATTTAATACACAAATTCATGATTATTTACTTCGTGGGAGGGATTTTACTAAGGGAGAGTATATTAAAATAGGATTGGGTGAATTGGTTTCTTTATTAGCTATCTCGCCTGAAGTTTTTGATCAGTATTTGCAAAACAAATATATTTTAATTGGTGATTTTGAAAATGATGTACATGATACCTATTTGAATGCTCAACCCGGGTTACTTATTCTGTTCAATGCATATCTGCATATTGAACATGAAAGGCATATCCTTTCGATATGGTATCTACTGTTACTATATCTATTAATATATTTAGTTGTTTGGATGCATGCTGCAAATAAAAGCTTAGTGTATAAATTGAAATTAAAAGTGAAATTCTTTGAGCCTTTTTTGATACCGGTAAATATAATTTCAATCAGTATTGTACTAATCGTTTTTACTTTTATTTCATCACTGCTATTTGGCGTTAATCTTAGTGTTTTTCATTTGATAGCCATTTTTTCTATAGTAGAAACCATACAGTTCTTTATTGGCAAACTTGAGAAAAAGAGCAATCAAAAGATATATGTAAGCAGATGATTTGCAAATGATGATTAATTGTCTTTTTGAAAAAAATTCATTGGAACTCAACTCATTGGGTTATTCATAAGCCGCTCATAATCAGTGTGTCCCAGGATCATGTCCTGGTGGGCCCACTTGAAAATCAAACAGTTGTGAACGAAACTTGATAGTTGCTTTTTTATTTGCATAAAATTTGCAAAGAAATTGTACGTTTTCGTCAAAGTAACTCATATATAGTTATTAGCTATATTTATAACTCACTCTTTTATAATTTTTACCGATTTGTATCGTTTTTAACGTCAAACAGCGTAAAATGAAAATTATATCTTCTTTTTTTTCCAACTTTCAGAAAAGCAAATATTATATACTGACTGCTATAGGTATCGTTTTACTTGTTTTAATGGCAACTGAGTTATTACATCAATATCGCGGCATACCTTATGGAGATTTAACCCGAGATCCAAACGCAATTTCGCAGAAGCCAAAATACATTGGATTTGTATCCCAGATAGGAATGTTTTTCTGGTTTGGTGTAGTTAGTTTATGTATTTTAACTGCAATTCTTTTAAAGCGCCTAGTTGATCATTCTTTACATATTCAATTTTTCCAGTTTTTTGCGTTTTTTACGTTTGTGTTAGGAATAGATGATGTATTTATGCTTCATGATGAATCTGCACATAGAGGAATCAATGAAAAAGTAATTTATATAATATATATTGTTTGTTTTTTCTATTGTATACTTCGGTTTTGGAAACTGATATTCCAAACAAATTTCAATCTTATTTTCATTGCCGGTTTCTTTCTTGGTCTATCCATTCTCATGGATGTTATATCATCCACAAATTATATTATTGAGGATAGCTTTAAAATAACTGGTATTGTTTTTTGGTTTTTCTATTTTTTGGATTGTGCTGTTGAATTTGTCTTATCAGCTTCTCGCAATAAAAAAAGTGAACTAAAGTAAAATAGTTTCTAAGAAATTCTGTTTGGAAGCTTCAACACTATTCGCGATTACTTAGATACATAAGAATTCATCAAGATTTTAATTGTGCATAAAACTTGTAAACCAATGCTTTAGATTCATGCCAGCCTATTGATAAAATCTCTTTTATTGAATAATCAATCCGCTTCTTTAGCTCATAATAGCCATATAGAACACCAGAAATAATCGTGAGAGGGCCAAAGAATGCAATACCATAAAGAGTATTAAATAACAATACGCCAAGAAAGATACCAGTTACATGAACGCCAAGCATCAGAAGTACTTTTTGAAAATTAATTCTTGGAAGATGCAGCATATCTAATGCCACACCATTAAATCTGTCAATTGGAAATAATAGAGAAAAGAATATCATGATTCTCAGAATATTAGCCGCTTCACTTCCCATATATTTATCTCCTCCAATAATTAATACTGCCAAATCTGCAAAAATAATAACGACTAAAACAATCGGGATAATTGCGAATGTTAATAGACCAGTATATTTTTTAAAAATATATACAAATTGATTTTCATCATTTTTATTTAAAGCTGTAGCCATCGAAGACATGCCAGTACCCAATGAACTTCCCAAAGGAATTTCAATTATTGTCATTAATCTTGATGGTAAATTATAAACAGCTAGTGCGGTTGGACCTAAGAAAAAAGTAATCACAAATGTAGTGCTGATTCTAAAGAATAATACGCTAGTGTTGGTTGAGACTGTATACTTGCCGAAATTTACTAATTCTAGTAATGTTTTTTTAGTGGATTTGATAATTGTATTTAAATGGAATGATTTAAAAAACATACAAAGAATTCCAGTTAAAATATTTGTTGCAATATTTAAAATAAACATGTTGTTTAGTGTCATTTTGTTCTGATAAATTAAGAACAAGATGATTAGCAACATAGATAAATTGTTAACCAGTCTTAACCAAAGTAATTTTGTATAGTTCTCTTCAGCCATTAAAATCCACATAGGAACCGTGAATGGCAATGAACTAATGAATGTAATACCGAGCCATTTTCCAACTATTAAAATTTGATAGTTATTAATTAGTGGAGTGAAAACTAATAAGAGCCAACTTAGTAACGCAACTACGAAGGTGATTAAAATAGCAATAAGCCAAACAGAACCTAATACTGCATCTGCACGTTCTTTTTTAGCACCCGCATAAAACTTAATGGTTGCTGTATTCAAGAATCCAGTTCTAACGCCTTCTACTAAAGCTTGTATACTTAGAAAAAAAAACCAGGTTCCGGCATCAGATTTTGTAAACGACCTGAAAAGTAATGACATAATTACTACACTGAATGCAGAAATGATTACATTGACTAATAAAGCGAGAAAGTTCTTGTTTTTAAAATTCATTCAACTTATTATTATCCTATCATAAAAAAAGCAAAAGTCTTTCAATAATGACTAAATGCTTTTTTTTGAAAATATAACCTTTATTCTTTTATAAATTAATTCATTAATTAAACTCTTAATTATAAGCTTTGATAGTTTGAAATCATAAAAGGGTAGAAATTTCCAATAACCATGAATATTGAATATCCATGTAAATAATCCCTTAATATCTTTTTGCCAATGAAGTCTTTTTAAATCTTTGTAGAATAGCCCAATTTCTATTTTTTCTTTAAACAATATTGCAGCTGGATTTGCTTGTTGTTTTTTTAAGATTAAATTTTGTATAACTGTAATGAAATTCGTATTTGACAAATATTGGCTATATGCTAACCAAGAATTTGTTCTTAAATCCATTTCAATTAAATAATAAGTATCAGATTTAGTGTCATAGATATAATTAATATTTGCAAATCCATTTGCACCGCATTTTTTTCCTAATTCAATTAAATGGGATTTTATTCTTTCATTGTTATAATAGGCTCTTCTTGTATTATAGCTAAATCTATTCGTTGCATAATTTAAAACTTTAGCACAAAAGTAAACTAGGAGTTCCCCATTATAGTAAAAAGCATCCACTCTTATTTCTTCCCCTTGAATAAACTCCTGAAATAATATTGATTGCTTCGGTTTTGAATGCTTTAATAAGTCAGTCAGCTCTTGCTCATTATGGATGATACGCATATCTGTTCCTCCCCAGCTATATTCATATTTATTTAAAAGTGGGAATTTGAGCTTTGATACAATTTTATCATAATCATCTTCAGAAGAATAAAATCCGTAATTAGGTGTCTGTAAATCATTTTCAATGCAAAAATCAGAAAAGCCGATTTTTGAACTTAACATTTTTTTGTTTTCAATTTTTGTAAGTGGCATTACTTTTCTGAAAACATTCTCGTCGTCAATAATTTGACTAAGCCCTTTCAATAGGGCCTCATCTGTTAAAATAATAAATGAATAATTATCTGAATTAGCTAGTACTAAAAATTGTTTCAAAAATAATTCAGTATTCTTTGGTGCTTCAATCCACGAATCATGAAACCGGTTAGCTTGAAGCCATGCTTTTTTGCAACAGTAAATATCTACAATGCAGCCCGCTTTTTTGAATATAAATGGAATTTCTGCACAACTATCCCAATTATCTAGGCTTGCTATTAAAACTTTAAACATTACTGTAAAAAATTATTCTCTTGTGAAATATCAATTTCTCTTGCAAATTCGAAATACAATAAAATTAAATGCTCTCAAGATAATCATTAATTAATACTTAATCTTGAAATCTTTTGTATTGGATTTTTCTATTAATATAATCGAGATATATAAGGGGCATGCTTATCTGTAAGTGCTCAATTGATAATAGCGCTTAAGTGCCGTTTAAAACCCTTTTATTATGTACTAATTAAATTGTTTTTTATCGCCCATAAGACCAATCCAACCCTAGACTTTGCCCCAGTTTTTTCAAATAAACTTCTACTGTAATTATCAACACTCCGAATAGCTATATCTAATTGTTCGGCCATTTCTTTATAAGTGAGTTCACTAGCACATAACTGGAGAAACAATAATTCTTTTTCGGTAAGTTTAAGGTTTCCGGCAGGTAAGTTCTCTTTTTGGATAGATCGAATCAAATTTCCCGAAACCAAATCATTTGTATAAAATCCTTTTTCTACTAGATGAATAATGGCTTTATGCAATTCGCTTATTTCTGCTTCTTTTAAAATATAACCGCTTGCGCCTGCTTTTAGCATCTTGATGATGGCTTGTTCATCATCATACATACTCAGTGCTAATATTTGAATATGTGGATGATTTTTTTTAACCCATTGAGTAGAAATATAACCATTCATTTGGGGCATATTTATATCCATTAATATTACTTGCGTATCTGGATATATGGCAATTTTGTTTTGTAGCTCTATTCCATTATTTGCTTCAAAAAGAATATGAATATCTGCATACTCATTTAGCAATGCAGCAATACCTGATCGAAACATTTTATGGTCGTCAACCAAAGCTATATTGAAGATGGGTGTACTAGCTTTCATATGGAACTTGGATGTAGATGGTTGTGCCTTTGTTCGGAGATGAAATAATATCTAGGTGCCCTCCAATCATTGATACTCTTTTTTTCATATTACTTATTCCTAAACCTTGATTCTTATTGATAGGAAGTGATAGTAAATCTATGCCTTTTCCATTGTCGCTAACTTTAAAATAAAATTGACTTTTTTCGTCTTCACCAATTTCAATAATAATTTTATCTGCTTCTGAGTGTTTAATAATATTACTAATGGTTTCTTGTAATAATCTAAAAACGAATAAAGTTTTTTTGTTCAGATTTAAAATATCATTTTTAAAATGATTAATAAATTCAACTTCAAATCGTCCACTTTTTTCTAACCAATTTACTTCTTGTTTAATTGCTTGTATTAAACCTTGCTGAATTAAGTTTTCTGCTTGTAATAATTTAGCCAGCTGTCTTAAATCTTTGATAGAACTATTTACAAATCCTAAAGCTGTGGCTACTTTTTGTTCCGTATTCTCCTGATTTTTCACATTGATTGATGAAAGTGTTGCATTTGTTAAACTTAGTAATTGTCCAATATTATCATGTAAATCAGCTGCAATAGTTTGAAGGGTTTGTTCTTTTACTTCATATTCAGTCTTTATAAGCTCTTGCTCAAATGTGGTTTGCATTATATTTTTTTCAAGGTTATTTTGTTTTTGACGCTTTTGGTAGGCAAATACAAAGTATATGATTGATGCAGTTAGAAATAGAAAAACAACTACGCCAATAATAATACCTGTAATTAAGTATTCGTTTGTTTGTACCTGAAGGAAAATGCTACTAGTAAACAAGAATATAATATTGTGATGATTAAATTAGTAAAGAAATCCCATATCGGCCTAAATGAATTAAACTCTTTTAAAAAGGTAAAATATTCCCCAAAATTTATTAATACGAATAGCCCTGTGTATAGAAATAAATATCCTGTACTAATCCAAAAAAAAGGGTTACGTAAAAGATTTATATTTTCTACATGTGCTATAATTTCTTTGAAATATTCAAAAATATAATAGATAGAAATACAACTTCCTAAAATGAGGGTATAAGAATTAAGTTTGTCAAATCCTTGTAGAAAAATCAAATTTGTAATTGAGCTGAATAGTAGAATTATATTCAAAATTTTAATTCTCTGCTGTATCTTTTTGGTTTTAATAATTTGACCGTAAAACCATCCAATAAAAACAAATTCAAAGATGGTAAGCATATTCATTCCAATATTTCTTGCAAAATCCGTATTTAAAATTTCTAGATAAGTAAGCCATTTAATAATCGGATAGCCTATTAATAAAAAGATAAATCTCTTTAAAACGATAATCTTTGATTGCCTATAGTTTATAAAATGAATTATTGGCAAAAGTGAAATTAATATGAGTATTATTATTTTCAAATCGTTTAGTGTATCTATGAGTTAATTCGTTTTGAAATATTAAACACTTTAATAAAGCACGTGTAAAGTATAATATTTAAAATCGTATTAATGAGTTTAAATAATGTAAAACCTTTGAATAAAATTATTTTATGGGTATTCCTTAGAAAGAAACTATTAAATAAATCGCTTGAATAAAAAATGAGAATTCCTGATACAAACCAAAAAGGGGCTGATTTAAGTAAATCTGTTTTTTCTTCTTTTTCTAATATGCCAATAAAATAAAAACATGACATCACAATCATACAAAAACTCCCTAAACTCATGGTATAAGTATGAAATACTTGAAATCCTTGAATAAGGGTAATATTCACCAACCAAATAATTGGATAAATTAAAACAAAGTATTTACTAAACAAAGACCATTTACTTGGCTTGCCAATTTCACTAAAAATTAGTCCATATAAAATGAATTCTATAAGTGTTGCTACATTATAAACTTGAACATTTGGAACATGTAATACTCTTCTTTGATAAGTCCCAATAACTTCTGCTAGTACTACTATAGTAATAAGCCAAACAAGCTTTCCAAAACTTGTTTGGCTTATCCTTTTATAATGTATTAATCCATATATCAGAGCCGCTATTTCAAAATATAGGAAAATAAAATTCATGGCTTTTAGGGTATTTCATTGTAACAATTTTCAGGGCAAAGTTCTCCATGATTGTAACCTGAGATTGGATTATTTTTATTTTTGCCCCATCTATTGTACAAGGTTCTGCCTAATGTATCAACTGGTAAAAAAACAATGCTGTTTTGGTTTTCGTATTTTTTCCCCTTGATTTCATATTTTGTTTGAGGTCTTCCAATGGCTTTTTTGTATTTTTTGTCATATTGAATCATGAAGCACCTTACTCCACCTACATCAAGATTGGCAGGGTCATTAAAAAATTCACCCATCGCTTCAAAGATGGATCGGTCAAATGTGATAAAATTCGTAATTGTACTATCAGGTTTACCGCTATTTAGAATTAGGCTATTTTTTTTATAAATTCCATGTAGTCTTACAATTTCACTTGAGTCCATTGTAAAATTTACTGCCATATTTTCTTTTCTTTCTAAAGGCGTTGGAACTTTATTACTTGCCTTACCAATAAAATAACCCACAGTTAATGCGACGATAGTTAAGATGCCAAAAAAAATATTTTTCATTTTGTCAAAAGATTAAATATAAATATATCAATAAAAATTTAAGTTTTTTAAACGTGATTTTACGTATCAAATCAAGTTGATTTACGTTATTAAAGCGCTCTTTATATGTAGATATTTGTTTTTTATACAAATCGATGATCTATTTGTAGAAGGTTCAGATGTGCAGTTTCGGGGGGAGCTGCACCTGAATCTTTTTTTTAAGCCAATACTATTCTGTTCATATATTGTATACTCACAAATAATAAGGCCTAAACATATTTAAAAAACAATTAAATTCGGTTGATGATAAAAAATCTTCGATCGATTTTACTGATTGGATACGATTCTAATATTGCTTTAGGAGTGCTTGCTTGTCTTCGTGATCAAGGGTTTCGTTTCTATCTTTTATCGCATAATAAAAAGAATGC
>JBMLPQ010000296.1:8614-12827 GCA_049242025.1 Sediminibacterium sp. | reverse complement strand
CTTTTACAACCCTTTATTATTGGTAATGATATTACTTGTAATGTAATATGCAAAAACGGAGAGATTATTTGCTATACAATACAAGAATCACCCGTAAAAACTGGATCAAACTTTAGCAGTAACGACACATTATGTTATCATCACGACAAAGAAGTAATAACCATTGTTTCAAGAATGATGAAGGCTTTAGAATGGAATGGAGTTGCATGTATTGATATGAGAAGAAATGCTCAAACGAAACAGGTTTTTATATTAGAGATAAATGGACGATTTTGGGCCTCAGTGCTTCCTTCTTTCGTTAAAGCTGGTGTTAATTTCCCATTGATTTTACTAAAATTATCTATTGGAGAAAAAATTGAAATCCCCAATTTTAAACCAGCAATTCAGGTTTCATTTAAAGAATATTTTCATTCAATAATACATTTCGGAAAGTTAAAATTCAGCGATACTAAGTATAAAAGTTATTTGTTAGATCCAATAGCTAGGTTTTTCCAAATGGCAGGTTTTGTTTTCTTGCTATTCTATAATATGTTAACTTCTGTCTAAATGGAATAAGGATGAGCAGCATCAACTTTAAAAGTGATCTAGAGCAAGATTTTGCACTCCTTTTTGAGAATGTTGCACAGGGGGTAATATATTTAGATCAAGACGGAAAAATTACTGAAGCAAACCCTGCTGCAGAAAGTCTTTTAGGTTTCTCAATTGAACAGCTGAAAGGTATTGATATGTTAAATGCGAGATGGGTTGCCATCAAGCCCAATTTAACCAATTTTCCTAATGAAGACTTCCCTGGATTAATTGCATTACAAACTGGCCAACCTGTTTTTAACGTGGTAATGGGTGTTAAGCATGCAATTAAGAAAAAATATATTTGGATATTAGTAAGTGCCGTTCCTGAATTTAAAAATGGTGAAGCTAAAGCTTACAGGATATTTATCTCTTTTACTGATATTACTGATCAAATTGAGCTAGAAACTAAGCTTAGACAACGCAATAAGTTATTTCACCTCATTTCTACAATATCTCAAAGGTTTATTAATATTCCACTCGAACATTTAAATGAGGAAATTAATAATGCTTTGAAAGAATTGGGTGAATTTTCAAAAGCAGATCGATTGGCCATTTTTGATTATGATTTTAAAAATGGAGTTGCATATTACAGTTATGAATGGTGCGCTAAAGGAATTGAATCAAAAAAAGAAGCCCTTTCTGTTATTCCCCTTGAACAGTTTAATTCTTGGATTGATATTTTAAAAATGGGGGAACCTGTTAATATACCCAATTCAGCTCAATTAGAAGCGAATAGTGCTATAAAAGCATTATTAGACGCAGGTGGAGTAATCAGTGTATTAGCACTCCCTTTAATGAACGGAAACGAATGCATTGGGGTAATTGGTCTAGAATCTGTAAGTGAACCTCATTATTTTACTAGTATCGAACAAGACTTATTATCCATTTTTGCAGAACTACTGGTAAACATTAAAAATAAAATCACTTACGAGACCAAGTTAAAAGAGAGTGAAACCAAGTATAGAGAAATTACCGATAATATGTCTGATATGGTATGGACTACCGATATCAACTTTAATGTTACTTTTTGTAGTTCATCCATTATAAAATTATTCGGCTATACTCCAGAGGAATACGCAACTGTAAATTATGAACAAATTTATTCTGCTGAAACTCGTAAAAAGATCGAACTATTAATGGCAGAAGTGAATCATGCCAGAGAAAATAATTTAATTACTCTTACTACTACTTGGGATATAGAAGGAGATTCCTATAAAAAAGACGGAACTCATGCTTGGTTTAGCACAGAAATAAAGCCTGATTTTTCAGAGGATGGAATTTTAAGAGGATATATTGCAACAACACGAGATGAAACGAAGCGCAAGAAGGCAGATGATGAATTAAAAAATTCTAGGATTGCATTAGCAGAAAGATTAAAAGAACAAAAATGCGTATATGATATTTCAACATTAAGTCAAAATGAGGAGTTAACTCCAACAGAATATTTTAATCAGATTGGTAATATCATTCAGCAAGGATTTCAATATCCTGAAAACACCCATGTTCATATTTGTTTTGAATTAATCAATTATTATTCTTCAAACTTTACTGCGACCGAAAATTATCAAATTTTTGATTTACAATTAGGAACAGTCAATTCAGGATTTATTAAAATTTATATACAAGCACAATTACATTTTCTAAATGAAGAAATTGTAATGATGAATACCATCATTGGTATCATTGAAAAATATAAATTGATCAAACAGACCAAACTAGCCATTGTAGCATCGGAAGAAAAGTTCAGGATCATTGCTAATAATACATATAACTGGGAATTCTGGGAAGGACCCGATGGAAACTTTATTTATCACTCACCTTCTTGCTATCGAGTTACAGGCTATTCTTCGGAGGAGTTGATTAACGATGAATATATTCTTCAAAAATTGATTCACCCTGAAGATTACGATATATATGTACAACATCGAAATGTGGTAACCTCACTTCGAAAGTCTGAAAAAGTAATTTTTAGAATCATTAATCGACAAGGTCAAACTAGAATTATTGAACATGTTTGTCAGCCCATTATTAATGAGCAAGGAGAATTTCTAGGAACCAGAGGTACTAACTTAGACGTTACTGAAAGTAAGGAGGCTGAAGCTGCTCTATTTGAAAGCAAAGAGATTTATCGAAGTTTGGTTGAAAGCTCTGATGCATCTATTGTTATGTTAGATGTAAATGGTAAGTTTTTATTTGTAAATGAAATTGCAGCCAAAACTTTTGGAAAAAGACCAGCTGACTTTTTAGAAGAAGACTTTACTCTAAATGATTTATTTGGTCCTGAAATTGCCAGCCAAAATATGGCTAATATTGAACAGGTGTTTTTTAGTAAAAAAGGAATCATTAAAGAAACCAGTAGGTTAATTAATGGAGAATCTGTTTGGTTTAGAAGCAGTATACAGCCGGTAAAAGATTCGAATGAAAATGTATATGCAGTTTTAGTTAATTCAAGCAATATTACTGATCAAAAACTTGCAGAAGAAAAAATTAAGCTCAGTGAGTTAAAGTATCGTACCATTTTTGCTGAGTCACCCGACGGATTTCTAATTGTAAAAGATGGTATTTTCATTGATTGCAATAAAGCAAGCGAGTTTATTCTTGATGCTACAAGAGAATATATCATTGGTAAAACACCCGCAGATATTTCACCTATTTATCAACCAAACGGTAAACGATCGGAAGACTATGTAAAAGAGGTTATTGAAGAAGCCATTTTAAATGGAAGCAATCAATTTGAGTTTACGCATTTAAAAACAGATGGAAGTCCTGTATTAATAGATATCAAAGTTTCTGTTGTTGATGCGAACGGCGAAAAACTTCTATTTACTACTTGGAGAGATATCACTGCTCAACGAGATGCAGAAGTTTTAATCAAAAAATTAAAAAGCGCAGTAGAACAAAGCCCAATCAGTATTTTCATAACAGATATAGATGGTAATATTGAATATGTGAACCCTTTTACGCTATCTGTAACTGGTTATTTGATGGATGAATTAATTGGTCAAAACCCAAGAATTTTAAAATCTGGTTTCACGAATCCTAAAGTGTACGAAGATCTATGGAAGACCATTACTAGCGGAATGGTTTGGAGGGGTATATTAAATAACAGAAGAAAAAATGGCTCTTTATATTGGGAGTCTACCACTATTACTCCTATAATTAATGAAGTAGGAACTATTACTAGTTTTATTGCTATTAAAGAGGATATAACTGAAAGAGTTAAAATTGAACATGAGATTAAACAACTTAATATTAACCTAGAAAAGAAAATTGCAGAGCGGACAATTCAATTACAAAATAGTAATGAAGAATTAACTAAAGCAAAAGTTGAAGCAGAAACTGCCAATCATGCGAAGAGTGAATTTTTGTCTAGAATGAGCCATGAATTAAGAACTCCTATGAATGCTATTTTAGGCTTTTCACAATTATTAGAGTTAGGCAACCTAGATGCAAAACAAGAAAAATCGGTACACCATATTTTAAATAGTGGCAAACATTTATTAGACTTAATTAATGAAGTATTAGAAATTTCAAGAATTGAAGCAGGTAAAATTTCTATATCAGTTGAGTCGGTTAAATTGAATAATGTATTCAAGGATGTTATTGAAACATTGACCCCTACAGCAAATTTTTATGGAGTTAC
>JBMLPQ010000296.1:5539-8514 GCA_049242025.1 Sediminibacterium sp. | reverse complement strand
GGTACAGGTTTGGGCCTTTCGGTAGTAAAGCAATACACAATATTGATGAGTGGAACCTGTGGTGTTGAAAGTAAACTAAACGAAGGAAGTTTATTCTGGATAGAATTACCTAAAACAAATTCTATAATTGAATTAGTAAAAATAGATGAAATACGTCTAGGTAATGATAAGAAAAATACTAGTGATCAAGCAGTAGTCCTTTATATTGAGGACAATAGTTCTAATATTGATTTGGTGACCCAAATTTTATTGGCAATGCGCCCGAATGTTAAATTGATTACTTCGGTTTATGGTAAAGATACCGTAGCATTGGCTTATAAGCATAAGCCAAACTTGATATTGTTAGATTTAAACCTGCCTGATATACATGGAGCTGAAGTAGTTGAATTGCTCAAGAACGAAGAGCAAATAAAAGATATTCCAGTAGTAGTGGTAAGTGCAGATGCAATGCCTGCTCAAGTAAGCAATTTATTAGCTGCAGGTGTTAAACAGTATTTAACTAAGCCTTTTGATGTTTCTCTATTTTTACAAGTACTAGATAAGTATACCATTACTTAGCCAAGCAAAGAAGGGTCATTAATTAATTTTGACTTTTTAGCATAATGATTATCAGGTGCATAAATATATAATAAGGAAGCACCTTTAATGGTTTGTATAATTTCTTTTACTTCACTTTGAGGAACTGCAGGACAACCCAAGCTTCGACCTATATACCCTTGCTTTTTTATTAATTGTTCTGTTACATAATTGGCACCATGCATTACAATTGCTCTTTGTTTTGCATTATCATTGATGCCAGATTCAATTCCAGATAATTGCAAAGACATTCCATGTTTCCCTTTGTAAATGTCACCAGTAATATAAAATCCTAAACTACTTTGATAAGATTCATTTCTGTTAGAGAAAGCTTTCGCGAATAAAGTACCTGAGTTACGACCATGGGCAACCAGTGTTTGAATCACTAGCTCCATTTTTTCCATATCAATAATAAATAATCTTTTTTCAGAACTTGGCTTACTAAAATCTGCAATAGTTAAATAGCGTAGATTGATTAATTGGCCACTTTTTTTTAGTTTCTCATATCCCCCAATTGCATATTGAATAGCTTCTTTATTGATGCTAAATTTTTCTGATAACCAACTAACTTTTGACATCAAGCTTGTTATTGGGCTTGTTGTTTTTTTATTGAATGCCTGAGTGGTAAAACCAATTAAAAGCAGTAGAAGGAGAAAAATTTTTTTCATAGTGGGGGGGCTAGTGCACTTTAAAGCAGCATAAAAAATGCCGAGGTGCAAAATTAACCAGTTCTGGCTGATATGCAGATTTCAAACTGTTAAAATGACTACTTATATGTTCGCTTGAGCACTTTTGGCAGATATTTCCCGAACAGTTTTATCAATTTCATTAGCGGAAGTGATCACTATTTCCATTATTTCTTCTTGTGAAACACTTGGGTCATCTTTTATTTCTAATAATGAAATAGCCCCCATCATCCTTGCTAATGGAGCTCTTACTACATGCGATTGAATCCATGATATTTCACGCAATGCTTTATTTTGTAATTCTACTGCTGCCATATTTTTTTCTAATTCAAGGGTTCTTTCTTTTACCTTTTCTTCAAGAATTGCGTTTTGATTGGTTAATTGAGACATCAGATAAACGGTGTACAATAAGTTTCTAATTCGTAAATCAACTTCTGTTAAATCGAAAGGCTTAGTTAAAAAATCACTAGCTCCACCTGATAAAGCTTTCTTTTTAGATTCAGGAGTTATATCTGCGGTTAAAACAAGAATGCGCATTAAAGTAAATGGCGTTATTTCTTTTTTTAAAGCCTCCATGATATCAAAACCAGAAACCTGGGGCATCATTAAATCGAGTAAAATGAGTTCAGGTTCAAAAGCTTTAATGGTAGCTAAAGCTTGGGTAGAATCACTAACAGATTTCACATTTGTATAGCCCTTCATCATCAACAAGTTTTCTAAAACTTCAATATTGGCTAATGTGTCGTCTACAATCAGTATCCTAGCATCTTTTAAATCTTCTTTCATAAATAATTATATTACTTCGTCAATTACTTCTAAAAATGATTTTATTTCAATGGGTTTTGTTAAATAGTTTTTAGCACCAATTTCTTTTAATTGATTTATTTGATCTGGCATTGCATCTGCACTAATTACAATAACCGGTATATCTTTTGTTTTATCATTTGCTTTTAATTCTACTAAAATATCTTTTCCGTGTTTGTCTGGTAAGTTTAAATCAAGTAAAATTAAACTGGGTTTGGTTTCGATTACTTTTTCCATAACTCCATTACCTTCCATATGAATCACTAAGTTGATTCTTTTTCTTTTGGTCTCAATGATTTCCTGTACCAACTCAATATTTGGTAAATTGTCTTCAATATATAATACTGTTCCTGATTGGTTATCTATTTCAGTATGTTGATTGAGTGAAGCCTCCTTTTGAATAAGATCTAAATGATTTTCGCATTGCTGCAGTTCAATCCAAAAAGTACTGCCTTCTCCTAGCTTACTTTTAACCCCTACTTTACCCCCCATTAAGTCTATCAATTGTTTCACCACTGCTAATCCTAAACCAGTTCCTTCAACGTTGGTTTTTTCTGCACCTATGCGTTCAAATGGAATAAAAATTCTATCTAAATCTTTTTCTTCAATACCCCATCCGTTATCAATTACAGAAATTCTAATAGGTGTAAACCCTTCTTCGGTTGAAGGCTTTGTATCTACAACGATATTTACTTCGCCCCCTTCATTATTGTACTTAATAGCATTATTGGCTAAATTGATTAATACTTGTTTTAAACGTTGCCTATCTGCACTTACATAAATTGGTATGGTATTATTTAATTGACAGTTTATACTAATACCTTTTTGATTAGCTGAAAATAATAAGCTATCTGTAATTTCATGAATCACATCATATACTTCAATGGGTTCAACTGAAATACTAATTCT
>JBMLPQ010000296.1:0-5439 GCA_049242025.1 Sediminibacterium sp. | reverse complement strand
CGTTCGGTTATATCTTCTTTGATGGCAATATAATGGGTAATTGCTCCGTCTTCATTTAAAATAGGACCGATAGTAGCCTGTTCCCAATACATAGTCCCATCTTTTTTTCTATTGTGAAAAATTCCTTTCCATTCTTTGCCATGAGTAATATTACCCCATAAATGTTGGTATTCCTCTAAAGTGGTTTCTCCTGATTTTAATACTTTAGGATTTTTGCCTAATAATTCTTCTTGGGTGTAGCCAGTAGTTTGAAATGTGTAAGGATTTGCATATTCGATATTCCCTTCTAAATTAGTAATGACAACTGTTAAGGGGATCTGTTCCACCGCTCTAGATAACTTCCTTACTTGCTCTTCAGCTAATCTTTTCTCTGTGATATCAATACCCATGCATTGCATTTCACTGGGTTTTCCTTTGACATCCGTTAAACAAACAAATTCCCAAATGGTGGTTTTGATACCTCCTTCTTTTGAAGGTTTGTCTAATTCTATTTGATGAACAGTTCCTGGATTTGTAATGCATGCCATTACAACTTCCTGTGTTCTTTTATGATGATAATCGCAAATGGAAGTTAAAGAATCGCCCTTAGCTAGCCCTTTATGTTTATATAACCATCCAAAATCCTTTTCAAATGTTTTATTCCAGTAAGTATGCATACCCGTTAGGTCTGTTCTTAATATATAATGGGTAGGGCTATTTACTATTCTTTGTAGTCGTTCTTCACTTTCTTGCAATTCAACTAAAGCACTTTTTTCATTGGTAATATCTCTGGTGATTCCTAAAATCCCAGTAATGATATATTCAGCATTCCAGCTGGGCTTTAGTAAAGATTTAAACCAAAATACCTGACCGTTTTTTTTAATGGCTTGACCTTCTAATTCCCATATATCTTGTGAGGATAAAGTTCCAACCTTCAATTTAGATTTGAACTCACGAATAATACTTTTGTATTTTTCTATTGTCTCATCTGAATATTGATCATTTAGTGAACCTGAAATATACTCTTCTGGTTCATAGCCAAAAATTGTTTTAATGGATGGACTGCAATAGGTTAGATTAAAGTTGATATCAGTAGTCCAAATTAAATCGGCAACATTTTCAGTAATTTCTCTATACTTTCTTTCGCTTTCTTTAATTTGTTTATGGTATGACTGTCTTTGTTGCATATTAACCAGTGTTTCTGCAAATACAGACAGTAAATTTTGTTCTTGACTAGTGAAAAAATGTTTCTTTTTAACAGCATCTAAACCAACAAACCCTAAACACTTATTGCCCTGCATGATGGGTACGGTTAAACAGCTCTGAACACCTTGCGCCTCTAGACCATTTTTAAGTACGGTATCTGCTGGTAATGAACTAACATCTGGTATATGAACCGACAAGCCTTTTAAATGTTGTTCAGCCCATTCGCCAATAATTTCAATAGGGATGAGTTGTAAGTCATTTATATGTGCAACAATCCCTTCATTACACCACTCATAGGTATTACTAAATAGTTGATGATCAAAATCGTATTCAAAAATATAAACCCGATCTGATTCGGTAAAACTACCTATCTCTTTTAATGACTCTAAAATTGCATTGGTAGGATCATCCTGCAAATCTCCTAAATAAGTTTTTGCAGTTTTCATGATTAAGCTTTGCAGCTTATTTTGAAAACGTAATTTTTTCTCAATTGAAATTTGAGAACTTATATTGGTAACCAAACACAAAATTCTTTCTAAGGTTACTCCATCTGCTGCAAATTCTGGTTCTGTTTCAAATAAAATCCAAGTAGTGTGGCTGGTTTTTTTATTAAGAACACCTAAAATATTATCTTTTACTGGCTTCTTTGTTCTTCTTGTGATTTCAATAGGATTATCCTCTATTTGAATTTTATTATAATCAATATCAATCAGGTCAAAGCCATGCTCTGGCGATCCTATTTTAACAAATGTTTCAATTGTAAGACCAAAAATTCTATCAGCTGCTTTATTGGTATAGATGGGTTTCCCCATTGCGTTAAAATAAACAATACCAATATTTATTTTATTGATTAAAGTCTCATTAATAAACAACTTATCATCCATATGTACTCTATTTACTCACGATTAATTGAAGTTAATCAATATCTCACTACAATTATTTTGTTAATATTTTTCAAAAGCAGCTTTACTATTTATTTCAATAAATGGTTGGCAATTGAAAGACTGTATCTTTGAATGCCTATTATGCTTTATAAAATATTAACAGTTGCCGGCCTTGCTACTTTTGAAATTTATGCTGCGATTCCAGCGGGTTTTGCATTTGGAATTTCTGCTTGGACGATTTTTTTTGCAACCGTGATTGGTGGCTTAGTTGGTGTATTTATTGCCGCTTTTTTAGGTAAGCAAATTCAACAATATCTCAACAGATTTAGAAAACCCAAACCTAAAAAAGAGAACAAAAACGCACTTATTTTTAAAATCTGGGATAAATATGGTGTAATTGGTTTGGGTTTTTTCGGCACATTAACAGTGGGAGCACCAGTCAGTATTGGTGTAGGAACTGGTTTAAATGTTTCGATTCCAAAATTGATTATTTGGTGCTGTGCTGGAGTAGTAACCCGCTGTGCTTTGTTTACAGCACTCGGGCATTTTGGGATGAAACTCATAAATTAGTTGAATGAAAGAGCCAATCAAGAATATTATATTTGACCTAGGAGGTGTTTTTTTAAATATTGATTTTCAGCTGACCAACCAAGCATTTATTCAATTAGGCGTGCCTCATTTTTATGAAATGTTTACCCAACATTTTTCTAATCCATTATTTGAGTTGCTAGAAACGGGTAAAATTAGCGAAGAGGAATTCTATGAGTTATTTAGACAAGAATCAAAGACAAATTTGACCAACCAACAAATTAAAACAGCTTGGAATGCTTTGTTGCTTGATTTTCCTAAAGAGCGGATTGATTGGCTTGAAACAATTTCTAATAAATACCGCATTTTCCTCTTTTCTAATACCAATCAAATTCATTACGATTACTTTATTCAAGATTTTGCCACACAGTTTGGTGGGAAAAATTTTGATTCCTTTTTTGAAAAAGCCTATTATTCGCAATTTTTAGGGCTTCGAAAGCCTTATCCTGAATCTTTTCAGGCAATTTTGAATGAGCAGGGGCTTCAAGCTGGTGAAACCTTATTTATAGATGATACCATCAAGAATGTAGAAGCGGCTGATGCATTGGGTTTGCAAACAGTACATCTAAAACATCCTTTAACCGTTTTAGATCTAGGGCTTTAAGAACCCATTTTATTTCACTTCTTCAAAGTCTAAATAGTCGTCTTTTTTTACGCTAGGTGCTGGGGTTTGTTTGTGCTGGGGCTGTTCTTGCTGACGGGCATATTCTTGTTGTTGAAAAGCTTGCTGTTGCTGCATTTCAGACATTTTTCGCTTTATTTGGCTAGCTGTTCTGCTTACTGGAATAACAAGTCCAAAAATGAAGCGGTACAGTAGGTAAATGGCTAAGGCCCAAAGTAATACTTTAAACATAAGGGCATAAAAGTAGCAATTAACCGAATATTGGGCTGTTAAAACACTCCGAAATCGTAGGAGCGGTAAAAATTTGGATTATAGGGTCTAATTATCGTATATTTGCATCAAGCTAAGAATCAACAGAAGGGAACGACTATCGTTCCCTTCTCCTTTTTTACCATGGCAACAGACAACAATATTAACCTAGTTGAGCAGTTTTTACAGACTATTTTTGCTGAAGAGCCTTTGTATTTTCTAGTTTCTGTAAAAATTAAACCCACCAATAATATCAAAATATTTTTGGATGGGGATCAAGGCTTACCCATAGAGAAATGCGTTTATTTTAATCGCAAACTCTATAAAATGATAGAAGAAGCAGGCATTTATCCTGAAGGGGAATTTTCTTTAGAAGTTTCTTCGCCAGGCATAGATGAGCCGCTTAAACTAACTAGACAGTACCAAAAAAATATTGGTAGGACTATTCAAGTGGTATTTACTGATGATACTATAAAAGAAGGAGTACTTGAAACTGTTGCAGAAGCCGATATAATTATTCAGTGCACCACTGGTAAAGGCAAAAAAGCAGTAACAGAGCAAGTACTAATTCCCTTTTCAAATATTAAATCAACAACTGTACAAATTAAATTTTAGCAGAATAAAAAAACAGCGATATGGCCAGTATCAACTTAATTGAGGCGTTTCAGGAGTTTAAAGACGCAGAAAATATTGATCGTCCCACGATGATGAAAGTGGTAGAAGACGTATTCAAAACCTTACTACGCAAGAAGTTTGGCGCAGACGATAATTTTGATGTTATCGTAAATGCCGAGAAAGGAGACCTTGAAATCATTCGTCGCCGTATGATTGTAGAAGATGGCGAAGTGAATGACCCATTGGCAGAAATTGCTTATTCTGAAGCTGCTAAAATTGAACCAGACTTTGAAGTAGGGGAAGAATTATACGAAGAAGTAGATATTCTTGATTTTGGACGCAGAGCCATTTTAGCTGCAAAACAAACACTTGCAAGTCGTATTAGCGATTTGAAAAAGAATGTGTTGGTTAAAAAATATGGTGATAGAGTTGGTGATATTATTAGTGCTGAAGTATACCAAGTTTGGAAAAAAGAAGTGTTATTATTAGACGAGGAAGGCAATGAACTAATCTTACCAAAGTCTGAACAAATTCCACAGGATTACTTTAAAAAAGGAGAGAATATCCGCGCGGTGGTTGCTCGTGTAGACATGAAAAATAATACACCTGTTATTATTTTGTCTAGAACAAGCCCAATGTTTTTAGCTAAATTATTAGAGATTGAAGTTCCAGAAATTTTTGATGGTTTAATTGCCATTAAGAAAATTGTTCGTGAACCAGGTGATCGTGCAAAAGTGGCCGTGGAGTCTTACGATGACCGTATTGATCCAGTAGGTGCTTGTGTGGGTATGAAGGGAAGCCGTATTCATGGAATTGTTCGTGAGTTGAAGAATGAAAATATAGACGTAATCAATTTTACCACCAATATTCAGTTGTTGATTCAACGTTCATTAACGCCTGCTAAAATCAGCTATATGGACTTGGATAACGATAAAAAGCAGGCCAATGTTTACTTAAAGGCCGACCAAGTGTCTTTGGCAATTGGAAGAAGAGGGGTGAATATTAAGTTAGCATGTGAAATAACTGGCTATGAAATTGATGTTTATCGCGAAGACGAGGAGATTTCAGACGAGTTTGATATTGATTTAGACGAATTTAGCGATGAAATTGAAACCTGGATTATTGATGAGTTTAAGAAGATTGGATGTGATACCGGACGTAGTATTTTAAAACTAACTGTAGATGAATTGGAGCGTAGAACCGATTTAGAGCGTGAAACAATCGAAGAAGTTAGAAAAGTGCTACAAGAAGAATTTGATAGAGAAGAATAAGCAGCCAATAACCACGTATATTTGT
>JBMLPQ010000295.1:0-4364 GCA_049242025.1 Sediminibacterium sp. | reverse complement strand
AAAACTAGTGGTTTTTAATTATACACACTAATTTTTTTAGTATTTTTTTACTAACCTGTTTAGTTTTCTCTTATTTCACCAAAAATAATACGCCACCAAACTAATTGGCAGCGTATTTATACCGTTATTCTTATTTTTTTAACTGTTTACCATCCTATTCCATAATCTTCTCCATTGTTAGAAGATCCGCCCCAAAGGCTATTGTGCTTTCTATCGATAAAAATGGCATTAATTGGGCCGCTGGTTCTTTGTCCAAAACTGAGTTTATACCCCATTTTCTTCAATGCTTCTCTAGTTGGCTCAGGCGTTCTAGCAGAAAGCAATAAATCGCCAACTTTTGGTTTACGGTCTTTTATTTTAGTTCCACCCAATGATAACCAAAGTTGGTTGGTGTTAATATTATCTGCTTCTGATGCTTGTTGAACAGTCATACCAAATTCAACCATATTTAAAAAGAACTGCAAAAGGTTTTGGTCTTGGGTGTCACCTCCTTGAACCGCAAATGAAAGATAGGGTTTACCCTCTTTTAAAGCCATTGATGGGGTTAGTGTAACCCTTGGGCGCTTTCCCGGGGCAACTACATTAAAAGGGTTGATGGCAGCATCCAACACAAAGCTTTGCATACGTTGGCTCATACCAATACCTGTATTTCCCGCAATGGTAGCCGGTAACCATCCACCGCTAGGTGTTATAGAAACTACCCAACCGTCTTTATCTGCAGCTTCAACACTTGTTGTACCCCTCCAAAGACGGTCCATATATTCTTCTAATTCAGCTTTAGCAGTAACCGTGCTATCGTGGGCTGGCACAAAATTTCTTTTTCCTGTGCTATCCAAATCAATGTTCCACTGTTTAATTTGTTCGGTATATGGATTAACGCGTCCTTCAAAAGGATATGGGTCACCAGGGGTAATTAAGGCATTATTTTTTTCGGGGTTGATTAAGGCTGCCCTTTGTTTTGCATACGCTTTACTTAGTAAACCACTCATGGGCTGAGGTGTTGGAGCAAATGCAGGATCACCATAATAAAAATCACGGTCTGCAAAAGCTAGACTCATTGTTTGGTAAATGGTATTAATGTATTGAGGAGAATTGTAACCCATTTTTTTCAAGTCAAAATTTTCTACAATATTTAAAGCCTGCAACAAAGAAGGGCCTTGTGTCCATTGAGTAAGTTTATACACATCAATTCCCTTATAATTAATCATAGATGGAACTTCTTCTTTTACTTTCCAATTAGCAAGATCTTGTTTGGTTATTAACCCACCTTGTTCTTGAGCTCCTCTTACAAATTCATCTGCAATATCACCCTTATAAAAGCGATCATAAGCTGCTTGCAAAGCTTGTTTACGCGTTTTTTTATTCTTCAACGCTGTTTGTTCTGCTTCAACTAATTTTTTCAATGTGTTTAGCAGGTCTTGTTGCACAAATATTTCACCCGCTTCAGGTGCTTCTTTTTTTTCTCCTAAATGAGGTAGCAATACTTTTTTACTATAAGGCCATTGCTTAATTCTTTCTTTGCCTCTTTCTATACTGTTTGCTGTTTGTGCGTCAATTGGATAACCTGCAGCTAAATCCATTGCCGGTGCTAAAACTTGTTTTAAACTCATGCTTCCATACTCAGATAACATATGAATTAAACCACCCACCGTACCAGGAGTAATTGCCGCCAAAGGACCATATTCGGGGGGGAAATTATATCCTTTCGATTTAAAAAACTCAGGAGTTGCTCCCGTAGGTGCAACACCTAGGGCGTTAATGCCTATCACTTTTCCTGTTTTAGGATTGTAGATGATGGCTTGTGTTTCTCCTCCCCAGCTTAATACATCCCACATAGTACAGGTAGCAGCTAACATAGCACAAGCCGCATCTACCGCATTTCCTCCTTGTTGAAAAACAATAGAGCCTGCAGTAGCAGCAAGTGGCTTACCTGTTATAGCCATCCAGTTTTTCCCATGTAATGGCGGCTTCTGTGTTGCCTGTGCCATAATCATTGTTATGACAAAAAATAAAGACGAAGTCAGGAAAATTTTTCTCATATATGATAGTTGATAATGGTTTTAATTTATTTCTTGGGCTTTCATTACTCTTAATAAATTACCGCCCAAAATTTTAGTTACTTCTTTTTTACTATATCCTTTTTCTAATAAAGCCTTTGTAATTAATGGATAAGAAGTTACATCGGTTAATTCCCGTGGACTTGCACTAATACCGTCAAAATCAGAACCCATACCCACATGATCTACCCCAATTCTTTTCACGATATAATCTAAATGATCTAATAACATACTCATTGGTGGTTGAATAGCCAACGATTCGGCTTTATATTTTTCAACTACCATAGCTTGCGCATATTCTTTCTGCATTCCCTTTGCAATCAGTTCTTTTATTTCAGCTTGTTTGTTTTGCAAGAATATATTTTCTCTGTTTTTAAATGAGCTGTCTATAAATGCAGAATAAAAATTTAATTGAATTACACCTCCGTTTTTTCCAACCGCATCTATTTGATCATCTTTTAAATTTCTAAAAACAGGGCAAAGCGTATAGGCATTGCTATGAGAAATTAAAACTGGTTTTGTGGTAGTTTGTATAGCATCCCAAAAAGTTTTTTCGCCTACATGGCTCAGGTCTACCATCATTCCTAATTGATTCATTCTTTTTACTACTTGCTTACCAAAATCATTCAATCCTAATTTTGCAGTTGGATTATTTTTCATTTTCGTTTCATCCATAGCAGAACTTGCCCAGCTAGTAGAATTGTTCCAAGTAAGTGTCATATAACGAACACCTCTATTGTATAATGAATCCAATTTATTTAAATCATCTTCAATCATGTGGCCACCCTCTACACCGAAGAGCGCAGCAATTTTTTCATTGCGTACTGCTTTCTTTAAAGCATCATAATTAGGTACAATCTCTATTTTTTCAGGGTTACGCTTTGCTACTGCATAAAGTGTATCTATTTCTCTGTTAGCCCAAGAATAGGGTTGTGGTTTATCTCCATCACACCAAACACTAAAAATTTGAACATCTACGCCGGCTTCTTTAAAACGATTTAAATCAGAATGTGTTTTTCCTTTTAAGTCTTGGTCAATTAATACATTTTTTTCAATTGCAGCGGTTAGCAAATCATTGTGTGAATCTGCCATGATTGCTTTTCTGTGTACTTTTTTATAAGACTGAGCTTGAGCAACAGAACTAAAACATAATAGCCCAATAACAAGGTACTTCATTTGATAGCTTTGACTAAAGCTAAAAAATTTGTGGTGTTAGCAACTAAATTATTTTTGAATGGATGAACAAGGAATTCATATTATAAAATAATATTTATTTAAATGGGTTGCTCCATTTAGTATTGGTTGCAATAGTAGGATCGGACATGGTTTTCATAAATGCAACCAAAGCTGCTTTTTGAGTATTGGTTAAATTCAGCTGGATAGGAGAGCCATTGGGTTGTTTTAATGCGTTATCTAAGTTAGGGTGTGCTTTTACCCCACTGTTATAATGATCAACCACTTGCTCCAGGGTCTTGAATCTACCATCGTGCATATAGGGTGCAGTTAGTTCAATATTTCTTAAAGTATGTGTTTTAAATTCTCCACGACCTGCTCCATTGTCATTATTTGTATTTAGGTCTAATCCATTATTTCTAGGTCCATTATTAGCAGATACAAACGCTTCAGTTGTATGGCATCCAAAACAGCCAGCACCTCCATTTTGAACAGGTGTAATAAAAATCCTTTTTCCTTCATTTTCTTCCGCAGTAAAATTGGGAAAATTAGCAACAGGATTATTGGTTTGTGCTCTACCCACATCATATTTGCTAGTACTGCTTACAATACTTCTTACAAACTGAGAAAGTGCCAATGAAATTCGATTACTACTTATTGCCGTGTCACCAAATGCATTTTGCATTAATGGAGCATAAAATGCTTGTTCTCTAACACGTTGAAGTAATGTTGGAATAGTCATACCCATTTCTGTTTGGTCTTGAAATGGCATTAATACTTGTTCTTCTAACGTTGCAGCCCGCTCATCCCAAAAGAATCTTCCTCGTTGATAAAATTTAGCATTAATTAAACTCATAGAGTGTCTACCAGTTCTTCCTCCTGCAAAACCCTTACTCAATATAGCAGTATCACTAAATCCAAAAGAAGCATTATGGCAACTAGCACAAGAGATTGTTTTATTCACACTTAAATTTTTATCGTAGAATAAAACCCTCCCGAGTGTTGCACCATTATTGGTTATAGTATTATTTGCAGGTGTATTATCAATACCATTAACAGATGTTGGCGCACCCCCTCCGGCATTTACAAAAAAATATGCTGGTAAATTAAGATTCACATAATCAAAAGGAAGGG
>JBMLPQ010000294.1:0-3325 GCA_049242025.1 Sediminibacterium sp. | reverse complement strand
TTTCATCCCTTGCATAGTATAAAAATAATCAAACAAAAGCGGTTTTACACGCCCTTAACTGCTTTTAACAAAATATAAAAGCCCCAAACACGTGGTTTGAGGCTTTAGTAAGGTCAAATAATTATAAAGTACGCTTCACTTCTTCCTCTTCAAAAGCTTCTACAATGTCCCCAACTTTGAGGTCATTGAAGTTTTTGATGGTCAATCCACACTCCATATTGGTGGAAACATCTTTTACATCATCTTTAAAGCGCTTCAAACTACCCAATTCAGCTGCCTGTCCTTCTCCTTTCGGATATTCAACAATACCATCACGGATAATTCTAATTTTACTGTTTCTGGCAATTTTACCTTCTAATACGTAACATCCAGCAACAGTGGCTTTATCAAACTTATAGACTTCTCTTACCTCTACGTTAGCAGTAATCTTCTCTTGAATCTTAGGCTCTAACATACCTTCCATAGCGCTCTTGATTTCGTCAATGGCTTGGTAGATAATCGAGTACAACTTAATCTGAACCCCTTCTGTATCGGCCAACTTATTGGCTTGCATAGAAGGACGAACGTTAAATCCAATAATAATGGCATCAGAAGCAGTTGCTAACAATACATCACTTTCAGAAATTTGACCAACACCTTTCAATACCACTCTTACCGCAATTTCAGCTGTACTTAGTTTTTGTAAAGAGTCACTTAAAGCCTCTACAGAACCGTCCACATCACCTTTAATGATGATATTTAATTCCTTAAAGTTTCCAAGTGCTAAACGACGACCAATCTCATCTAAAGTAATATGCTTACGAGCACGTAATCCTTGCTCTCTAGAAATTTGTGCACGCTTAGTAGCCACTTCTTTTGCTTCTGCTTCGTCTTCAAATACTTTGAACTTCTCACCTGCTTGAGGTGCACCATTCAATCCTAAAATCACTACAGGTGTAGATGGAGGTGCGGTTTCAATTCGCTGATTACGCTCGTTGAACATTGCTTTTACTCTACCATAATGTTGACCTGATACAATCAAGTCTCCTTGACGAAGCGTACCATTCTGCACCAAAATAGTAGCTACATACCCTCTACCTTTATCTAAAGAAGCTTCAATAATAGTTCCAGTTGCTTCTCTATTTGCATTGGCTTTAAGGTCAAGTAATTCTGCTTCTAATAAAACTTTCTCTAACAATAAATCTACATTCAACCCTTGTTTAGCAGACAATTCTTGGTTCTGGAATTTACCGCCCCAAGCTTCTACTAAAATATTCATTTGAGATAATTGCTCGTAAATCTTTTGAGGATTTGCTCCGTCCTTATCTATCTTATTCACTGCAAAAATCATCGGAACAGAAGCTGCTTGAGAGTGACTGATTGCTTCTCTTGTTTGAGGCATCACCGCATCATCTGCTGCAACAACAATAATAGATATATCTGTTACTTTAGCACCACGAGCACGCATTGCAGTAAAAGCTTCGTGACCCGGTGTGTCTAAGAAAGTAATGGCTTTACCATTCGGTAAAGTAACTTCATATGCACCTATATGCTGGGTAATACCACCAGCTTCACCAGCAACTACGTTTGCATTTCTGATATAATCTAGTAAAGAAGTTTTACCATGGTCAACGTGACCCATAATGGTTACAATTGGAGGACGCTCGGTCTTTTCAGCTTCATCATCGTCTTCATCGTCCATATCTAAATCATCGGCATCTTCTAAACCAATGAACTCTACTTCAAATCCAAATTCACTTGAAACTAATTCAATTACTTCAGCGTCTAAGCGTTGGTTAATCGAAACCATGATGCCGAGGTTCATACATTTACCAATTACATCGGCAAAGCTCACATCCATCAAGTTGGCCAACTCACTCACCGTTACAAACTCAGTCACCTGTAGTTTGTTGTCTTCCATCATTTCATCACCAGTAGACTCTGCGGCTTCATCACGTTTAGCTCTTCTATATTTTGCTTTCAGGCTCTTACCTCTACCACCCGTTCCAGCAAGCTTAGCTTGCGTTTCACGAATTTTTTCCTGAATTGCTTTCTGATCTATTTCTTTGTCTTCAACCCTTGGAGCGTTGCGATCATTTCTACGGTTATTTCCTCCGCCTTGGCCGCCTCTATTGAAACCGCCTTGACCACCGCCACCACCTCTATTGAATCCACCACCACCGCCGCCATTTCCAGCATTGGGGTTGTTATTTCTTGCAGGAACAATAGGACGATTAGGTCCTGTTAAAGGTCTACCTTCTGCATCTTTTGGTGCGGGCGCGTTATTTGGTTCACCTTTTTTATCAACTGGTATACGTTTGCGTTTGCGCTTTTCGTCTCTACCCATTGGCTTAGGACGGGTATCGCTATTTATAGGCAATTCAATTTTACCCAAAATCTTAGGCCCTTCTAATTTTTCTGCACGAATATTCTCAATAGTAGGGGGAGCATCAACCACTGGAGGTGGAGTTGGCGTTGCTGGAGCAACAACCGCTGCAGGTGCTACTGGTGCTGGCTTTGCAGCCACAGGATTGGGAACATGTTTAGGAGCAGGTTTAGGGGCATCTGCTTTCTTTTCTGGAATTGGTTCTGCTTTTTTAATCGTCTTTTTAGGACGTGTAGAAGAATCAATGGTAGAAAGATCAATTTTATGAATCACTTTAGGCCCTTCAATAGGAGCAACTTCAGTTTTAGTTATTTCTAGTGCTTTAGCAGCTTCTACAATAGGAGGAGTAGTTGCTTCAATAATTGGCTCTTGCGCAGGTGCAGTTTCTACAATAGGAGCAGCTTCCACAATTGGTGCAGCTTCTACAGGTGCTTTGGCTATAGGCTCCACAACTACAGGAGGAATGCTTACGTCAACAATTGGCTCTTGAACAGGAGCAATTTCGACAATAGGAGCGGCTCCCACAATAGGTGCAGCTTCTACAGGTGCTTTGGCTACAGGCTCAGCAGGTTTTTTCTCTTCTTTTCTAAAAGTGATTTCCTCTTCGTCTTTCTTCTTCTTTGCCTCACTCTGGCTACCTTTTGGTATTTCTACTTGATCAGCTTTATTCTTAGCAACTTTGTCGCCTTGGAACTCTGCCTGAAGGGCACGGTAATGGTCTTCCTGAAGCTTTGCAGTTGGCTTCAGGTCATCTCTGTTAAATCCTTTCTTCACCAAGAATTCGATCAAGGTATCTTGACCAATATTGAATTCTTTGGCGGCTGCTAACAGTCTCGGTAATTTCAGTTCTGACATTCTTTGTTTTTGGGTCCTAATATGCGTTACAACTAAGCCACGCATACTTGACAAATATACGTGGTTATTGGCTGCTTATTCTTCTCTATCAAATTCTTCTTGTAG
>JBMLPQ010000293.1:0-16249 GCA_049242025.1 Sediminibacterium sp. | reverse complement strand
AAAGAAGAGAAGACAGCCGCCTAATGGTGGTAGATCGCAAAAGCGGACATATGGAGAACCGCTACTTCAAAGACATTTTAGATTATTACGACGACAAAGATGTATTTGTTGTTAACAACACCAAAGTATTCCCTGCTAGAATGTACGGAAGAAAAGAAAAAACAGGTGCTAAAATTGAAGTATTCTTATTGCGCGAATTAAATAAGCCCAATCGTTTATGGGATGTTATTGTTGATCCCGCAAGAAAGATTAGAGTTGGTAACAAATTGTACTTTGGAGACAACGAAGAATTGGTAGCAGAAGTAATTGACAATACAACCAGTCGTGGAAGAACCATCCGTTTTTTATGGGATGATGATGATGCTAGCTTCAAAAAAATGTTAGAATTTTTAGGAGAAACACCACTTCCTAAATACATCAAGCGCAAGCCAGACGAAGAAGATAAAGAGCGTTATCAAACAGTATATGCAAAGCACGAAGGTGCAGTTGCGGCCCCAACCGCAGGACTACACTTCAGTAAAGAGTTAATCAAGCGTTGCGAAATCCAAGGGATTCGCTTTGCGGAAGTTACCCTTCATACAGGTTTGGGTACATTCCGCCCAATTGAAGTAGAGGATTTAAGCAAACACAAGATGGATGCTGAATACTATCAAATTGACGAACAGGCTTGTGCAATCGTAAATAAAGCTAAAGAAAGTGGTAAACGTATTTGTTCAATAGGAACAACTACTATGCGTGCCATGGAAAGCAGTTTCACTGCGCAAAAATTATTGAAACCAAGCGAAGGATGGACCAACCATTTTATTCATCCACCCTATACATTTAATGTTGCAGATAGTTTGGTAACCAATTTCCATTTGCCTAAAACAAGCTTATTAATTATGACTTGTGCTTTTGCAGGTTATGACTTAGCAATAGAAGCTTATAAGAAAGCAATTAAAGACAAATATCGATTCTTTAGCTATGGAGATGCTTTGTTAATTGTATAATTCAATTGAATCGTTCATAAATAAGTTGACAGATTAAAAAAACTCCCTTCATTGAAGGGAGTTTTTTTATGGCTAAGATTTCTTGGGTAACTTTTTATAATTTTTTTCGTACAAATCAATCCAATCTTGTGTAGTCATTTTTTGAACCAATTCGCCAATAAGTTCGTAGGGGATTACTGCATTCTTTTTAAAACGCAAACAGCTTTTGCCCATATCTAATTTAGTAGGAACAGATTTAGTATATGCTTCCGTAAACCACTTTAACAACTGAGTATCTGCATATATTCCCATATGGTAAAATGCTACAAAATTTTTTTGAGCTGCTAAAGCCATAAACGGCAGGGGTAACTTAGGATTACAGTGATATCCATCCGGATAAATACTATGCGGAACCACATATCCGATCATACCGTAATTCATTACTTCTTTAAACCCTTTCGGTAAATTTATTTTGATTGATTTACGCAATTGTTCTAGCTGATCTTTTTGTTCAGTTGGAATTTGGCTTATATATTGTGCAACTGTTTTTGCTTCGCTGATCATGTTATTTTTTTTATTTGCTTATGACGCCAATTGGCTATAAAACTAAACAATAGACTTAAAAAAGCAAACAAGACTAACACCACCAAACAATTTAAAAAAGATTGTACTAAACCAATTTTAGCTACATCCAAAAAGGGGTAAGGATAAAAATTTGTAATTGAACCATGAATAATGGTATATACAAAATATAAAACTGGATAAATTAGCCAATAAGGTATTGACTTATAATTCACTTTTTTAGTAGAAACGAATACAATCCAATATAAAACAGTAGCAATTGGTGTAAACGTATGTAAGCCATGGTCTGCAATTCTTGCTAATCCTTGAGGATGATAAATTTTACTTAATACTAAATGATAAACTATTCCTACTATAGAAATATACACTGTAACTGCAGTACTTGTTTCAGGTCTTTTCCAAAATGAATTTTCAATAAAATCAGCAGATATTGATCTTGAAGTAAAATAAGTTAATACTATCAGATTGCTTAAAATAGTGAAATAGCTAAAAAACTGAATAATTTTAATTACTATATTATGACTATTTGGTGCTTGTACCGCAAGGATAAACTGGATGAAAATGCCACAAAAAACCAATAAAGCAATAATTCCAGCTAATGCATTGGGGTGTTTCTTCATATAGATAAATATTCTCATCCAAGATACTAAGAAAATGAATTATCGTCGATAATCAAGAGGTAGTAAATTAGAAAGTTTTTCAGACCAAGCCCAATAATCTACTGTGAGAATATCCTTGCCAAAAAAATAACTCCCATTTGCTAAAACCGATAAAACTTTTTTAGAATCGGGCATGATTAAACGGGATGTAATGGGTTGTCCAATTTTTACATTTCGATGCCCCTCAACATACATTGATGGTAATGTTTTATGCTTGTACACTACCTTCAAGTAATCAGGAAACTGAAGGCCCACTGAAAAACTATCAATGGCAAAAGCAATACTATCGCCGGTTAATGGTACATCTATGAGGATTTCTCTCTCCCTAACTGGATTAACGCCATTGATTTTGATACTTTTATCTTCGATTCTTTCTTTTTTTATTCTACGCATTTCAAATCCATCTTGAACTAATGTATTCTTAAACAAACTACGCATAAAATGCATCAAAGATCCTTCATAAGTTTCAGCTCTCTTGTCTAACCATCTATTAAGCTGCCGAGCATTCCTTGGGGTTTTTTCGATAAATAAAGGGAACCCCTGATAATAAAAAATATTAGTATTATAATTATTCTCAAACCCCTTGAGCTCATAGATTAAATCATACCCTAAAGCATCGTTACTAATTTGAAGCGGCTCCGTAGCAAATGCCGTTAAAACATTTTCTTTTTTATTAAACTTAAACTTAACTACTTCCTTATTTAATAGCTTACAATTTAAAGAATTAGGCGTTTTTCCAATCAACATATCCATAAAAAATTCACCCCATTTCTCCCAGCCATTTTTATCATAGTTCCCTACAATAACTTCTTCAAGTTCTTTTGGTTTGGGATAAAGTGTAATGACCAAATTTTCAGGCAGATTAATTGAATTAATTTCTACAGTATAGGTTTCATAACCAAGTATTGCAACAACCAAATCATAACGACCGTTAGGGAAATTTAGAATTGTAAATTGTCCATTTTCTTTAGATATGGTACCAACAGATGTATTGCTTAAAAACACACTAGCATTAGGAATGGGTTCCTTTGTTCCAGCTACAATAATTTTTCCGTTCAGGCTTTTTTGTGCTTGAGTACCCAATACCCAAAAACTGAAGAACAAAACAAAAAAATACTTCATGGTAAATAAATTTTTCTATGAACCTATATAAAAAAAGAAAATCGATAAAGCACCCGCAACAATAGAGAGCAGTAATGTCATGGTAGACCATGACTGAAAAGTTTGTTTTTCAGTCAACCCTAAATACTGCTTTACTAGCCAAAAACCACTATCATTAACATGAGAAAAAATAGTAGCTCCAGCTGCTATGGCAGAAACTAACGCAGCCATTTGAATTGGAGAATACATTCCAGCAACTAATAAAGGCGCCAATAAACTTGAAGCAGTAATCATTGCTACTGTTGCAGAACCTTGCAAAAGACGAATAATTACAGCTGATAAATATGCAAATAAAACAATAGATACACCAGCATGTAAAAGCAATTCTGCCAATAATTTTCCTGCACCGGTATTCACCAGCACTTGTTTAAAAACACCACCAGCCCCTGTTACTAATATAATGGCACCAGCAGGCGCCATTGATTGAATAGAGATTTTGCTTAAGTCAGTTGCGCTGTAGCCCTTTTTAATCCCCAACAAAATCCATGCAACAATATTGGCAATAATTAAAGCGGAAAATGGATGCCCTAAAAAAGCAATCAATTGTTGAACAAATGAATTATTGATTACAAATAAGCCTCCATTAAAACAAGTATTGAGTAATATTAAAATGATTGGTAAAAAAACTATTCCAATTGTTAAACCAAAGGAAGGTAATTGCTTATGAATGATTTCATCTTCTATCGGCACAGACAATGCTTGTTCAGGTGCATTTATTTGGATTCGCTTTGCAATGATTTTACCAAACACTACCCCACATAGAATTACCGTTGGGATTCCGATTAAAATAGAAATTAAAATCACCCACCCCATTTCTGCACCTATAATTTCAGCAACGGCAATTGGACCAGGTGTTGGCGGAATAAATGCATGGCCAAAAGCTAAACCAGCCAACAAAGGCATGGCATACAATAACAAAGACTTTTGAGTGTTTCTCTGTATTGCATAAATAATGGGAATTAATAAAATAAAGGCAACATCAAAAAATACAGGGGTTGAAATAATTAATCCGGTAAAACCCAAAGCAAGGGGGGATTTATTATTTCCAGCTTTCTTTATTAGATATCGTGCAATGGCATCCGCACCACCTGAGTTCTCCAAAATAGCCCCAAACATTGCACCCAAACCAACAATTGTTGCTACAAAACCTAGTGTAGACCCCATGCCTTCTTGAATTGTCTCAACCATTTTTTGCACAGACAATCCTGCCAAAATTCCGGTAACAATGGAAGCAATTAATAAAGCAATAAATGCGGGGAACTTAAAATATAAAACCAATATTAGTAAACTGGCTATTCCCGCTAACACACTTAACATCAATAGATAATTCATACCTCTTGCCAATTAGTGTGATAAAATGGTCCTTTAGGATCTTCCTTCAATTGGTATGTATGCGCGCCAAAAAAATCTCGTTGAGCTTGAATTAAAGAAGCTCCAGATTCGGCTTGCTTATAAGCAAATAGATATTGAGCAGAAGCACTAAAACAATCCATTGGCAACTCATTCACTAAAGCAGCTTCAAGCACTTGCTTTAAAAAACCCACAGACTGATTGCACTGCTGTAAAATATGTGGATGCAAAAGCAAACTATTTGATTGAACAAAAAGTTCATTTAACGCTTCCATTAGTTTTGATCGAATAATACAACCTGCTGTCCAAACGGCTGCTAATGCTGGCAAATTAATATTCCAACCTTGTTGTTTAGAAACAGTCGAAATCAACTGGAATCCTTGGTGGTGGTTGATGATTCTACATAGTTGATAGGCTTCCATTACTGCATTTATATCTATTGGCTGCTTTTTTTGAGAAGTTGGTATTTTACCGGCTATTTGTCTGCGCTCTTCCCACATAGCAGACATAAAACGAGCATTTAAAGCAGCTGTAAGCGTAGGTATTGGAACACCAGATTTTGCGGCTTCTATTGAAGTCCAACTGCCTGTCCCTTTATTACCTGCATTGTCTAAAATTTGATCTACTATATATTGCCCCTTCCATTTTTTTTGTAAAATCTGAATGGTTATTTCTAATAGATAACTGGTTTTTTCTGTTTGAAGAAATGGTTGTAAAAGAAGGACGATTAAATCATTGGTAAATCCACCACTAACTTTTAAAAACTGAACCAACTCAGTCAATAGTTGCATTTCAGCATATTCAATTCCGTTGTGGACCATTTTTACAAAATGACCCGCACCTCCATCACCTATATACTTACAACAATTGATTCCATTATTATTGATTGCAGCAATTTTTTCTAAATATGGTTGAATCAGCTGATACCCTTCAATAGAACCGCCTGGCATTATTGAAGGCCCTTTTAATGCACCTTCCTCCCCTCCAGACACTCCTGCCCCAATAAAGTGAATACCCAAATCATTTAGTCGTGAAAATCTTTTCTCTGTGTCTAGATAATGGGTATTCCCTCCATCAATTAAAACATCTCCCTTATCTAAAAGCGGTAAAAGCTGATTGATCAAATCGTCGGTAGCTTCTCCCGCATTAACCATTAACAAGATTTTTCTTGGAACTGATAATGACTGTACAAATTCAGAAAGATCCTCAAATCCTAAAGCACACTTTAGTTCAGGATATTCAGCAATAAATTTTTCAGCCACTTTTTCTTCTTTGTTTTTTACATATCGATTGTACAAAGAAAGCCGAAAGCCTTTGTTGGCGAAGTTCCTACTGAGGCTCTTCCCCATAACACCCAAACCAATTAAACCAAATTCTTGCATTCCTAAAGTTATTGGTAGTTCTTCAATAATTTGCCCAACAATTTTTGATGGCGCTTGGGATATATCAATTACTAAAGCATTATTAGGAATTTCTAAAATACTCAGTTGAGAAGTTAAAAGATTTGCTTGCATAAAATGGCCTACCCTTTTCTGCAAACGCTCACGGAGTAACGCTTCTGTACCGTGTAATAAAATAAATTGACAGTTTGCAGAGGGAATATTCGAAAGTATATCCCGATAAGATTGCTTCAGCGCAGAGCAGGCAATAATTATTGAGTTTCCTTCTACTTTCTCCTCGGCAAAGCACTTGATATTATTAAGCCAGGGCAAGCGATCATCATCGCTTAAAGGAATACCCGAAGCCATTTTTTCAATATTTTCAGAGGGATGAAATTGATCTCCATCAAAAAAAGGATACCCGGTTTGCTCAGACAATAAAGCACCTATGGTTGTTTTACCACAACCAGATACCCCCATGATATAAATAATAGTATTCAACAAATTATAACCCAAACAATCCAGCATTTAAAAGCTGTAAAGTTTTAGTTTTATAGTCTTGTGGCACCAACAAAGAAATATTGTGTGCACTACCGCCATAACTCACCATTGTAACAGGCACTTCATTTAAAGCATCAAATAATTTCTGCAATACATGATCTGTTTGTGAAATTTCATTCCCTACAATTGATACAATTGTTTGACCCTTATCTACATCCACTGTTCCAAATGGCTCAAGTTCTCTTACAATATCTTCTAAAAATAAATCTGAATCAATAGTAACCGAAACCGCTACTTCAGAAGTAGTAATCATATCAATAGAAGTCTTGTATTTCTCAAAAACTTCAAATACTTTTCTTAAGAATCCATATGCTAAAAGCATTCTACTGCTCTTAATTTTAATTGCTATGATGCCATCTTTTGCAGCTACCGCTTTAACACCTACACTACCCGCTTCTTTAGTAATAACAGTTCCAGGTGCATCTGGCTGCATGGTATTCAACAATTTTACTGGTACATTTTCTTGTTGAGCAGGCCAAATACAAGTAGGATGTAAAATTTTTGCACCAAAATATGCCAACTCTGCAGCTTCGTCAAAACTCAACTGTTCAATGGCTACCGTTTTGTTTACAATTCTTGGATCATTATTGTGCATTCCATCAATATCAGTCCAAATTTCACAAACGGAAGCATTGGATGCAGCCGCAACTAAAGAAGCCGTATAATCACTACCACCACGTTTTAAATTATCCACTTCGCCTCTTGCATTTTTACAGATATATCCTTGCGTAACCAATATTTTTTTATCAGAATGCTTTCTAATAAGATCATTTAATTTAATTCGTATAGCACCTAACTGAGGTTCTTCATTTACATCTATACTCATAAATTCCAGCGCAGGGAGTAATTCATGATCTACTCCTATTTCAGACAAGTAAACTGAAAACAATTTGGTACTCATTAGTTCGCCTTGTGCAAGAATATCTTTATTCAAGGCCTCACTAAATGAAATTCGCAAGATTATATGAAGAAACTCAAAATGCTCCGCAATGATTTGATTGGCCTTTTTTTGGCTTTCTTCATTTTGAACCAATTGGAGAATAAACTGCTTATAATGATCATGAAGTTTTTCAATGGTATTTTTTGCCCCTTCTCTATTTCCTTGAGCAAGAAAATTACTGATTTCAACTAAAGAATTGGTTGTTCCACTTAATGCACTTAATACTACTATTTTATGGTCGGTATCACGGGTAATTAATTTGGCTACCTCATGCATACGCTCTGGTTTACCCACACTAGTACCGCCAAACTTCATAACTTTCATCATTGCTGCTAATTTGCTGCAAATGTAACGCTAACAAGGGAATTTTTCTCTATTCGCGTTTTTAAAGAGATAGCTATTGGTTTAATTGAATGCCAAATATTTCACCTGTTTTTTGCAAATCTTCTATTACCACTGCTAATAAAGGAATACCTGTTTTCATTCTTTCAAATTCCATTTCTCGTTCTGGATCTCCGGGTATCAAAACTTTTTCTTTGCCCTGAATAGGTTGAGCGTTTCTGAACCGGTTAATCCAATGATCCATATGGCTTTTAAATTCATCAGCAGGTCTAAATGCATCAACACGCATAGCGCCAAGAAAATGTCCTAACCCCTTACCTGGCATATTTTCTGGCATTGGAATATAAGCAGGGAAAGGAGGCACCCACGGACCATAAGCTGCACCGCTTAATACTGCTGAAAAGATATCTACAATACTTCCTAACGCATACCCCTTATGACTTCCATGATCCCTATCAGAACCTAAAGGCAATAAGGAACCTTCTTTCTTTAAGATATTCGCATCGGCGCTTGCATTACCATCTTGGTCTTGAACCCAACCAATTGGAGCATCTTGACCTTTTCGTTGTAAGATTTCTAATTTCCCATTTGCTGCTGTTGTAGTAGCAAAATCAGCAACAAAAGGGGGCTGTTCTTGAGCAGGAATGGCTACAGCAATTGGATTGGTCCCTAACATTTTTTCTACTGAAAAAGTAGGTGCAACCAATGCACTCGCGTTGGTCATTGCCATTCCAATCATATCTTTTTCTAAAGCCATCATTGCATGATATCCTGCAATTCCAAAATGATTAGAATTTTGCACAGCTACCCAACCCGTTCCAACAGCAGCAGCTTTTTGCATTGCAATTTCCATTGCAAATGGGGCAACTACTAACCCTAAGCCTTGGTCTCCATCTACCACTGCTGTTGAAGGAGTTTCATGAATAATTTTAATTGCTGGTTTCGAATTAATTCTTCCAGCTTGCCAAAGGCGAACATAGCCACTCAGTCGAGCAACACCATGGCTATCTATTCCACGTAAATCTGCTGACAGCAATACTTTTGTAGCAATTTCGGCGTGTTCAATTGAACAGCCCATACTTGTAAATACTGCATTAGTAAATGCATACAATTGCTCATATTGGAATGTTTTTTCCATATATGCAATGTACGAAGCAATCATTTAAAACGGCAAATCATCAAAGGGTTCTGTTATATCATTAGATGAACTAGAAGCATTTGAATTTACTGCTGGCGCGGGTTGATATCCTCCTGAAGCATATCCTCCTGAAGATGGGGCAGCATCGTTGTTTCTACTTCCCAATAGCTGAACACTACTCACTCTTAATGAAAGAGTTGCTCCGTTAGTTCCCTCTTTGGTGGTATATGTTCTTACATCAGGTTGACCTTCAACATATACTTGTGTTCCTTTTTTTAAATAAGGAGCAATCCCAGTCCTTTCTGTCCAATAAGCACAGTCTACCCAAGTTGTTTTATCTTTTTGATTTCCTTGCGCATCTTTATAACGTTCGGTATGAGCAACCGTAAAATTGATTACATTCTTCCCATTCACATTATTAAGAATGGCATCTTTTCCTAGATTACCGATAGCAGTTAGTTTAATCATAATTATTTTTTTGTCAATGTCTGAAAATTGAAATTAAGAAAAATGCGTATTAACCACGGATCCATTTTGTTTTTTAACGGTTATTATCGTATTCCGAAACCCATTTTTGGGATTGATGTTCTACTTTTGCATAAAAATTTAATAAAATGAGCCGTAAAGGAAAAGTACTAGTGGCAATGAGCGGAGGTATAGATAGTACCGTTACGGCATTAATGTTGCACCATGAGGGGTATGAAGTGATTGGTATTACCATGAAAACTTGGGACTATGCAAGTAGCGGTTCAAGTACAAAAGAGACTGGATGTTGTAATATTGACTCATTCAATGATGCTAGACAAGCCGCAGTACACCATGGTTTCCCGCATTTTATCCTAGACATAAGAGATGAATTTGGTGATTTTGTTATTGAAAATTTTGTGGAAGAATATTTAGCAGGAAGAACCCCCAACCCTTGTGTAATGTGTAATACACATATCAAGTGGAAAGCCTTATTAAAAAGAGCCAATGCATTGGGTTGTGACTTTATTGCAACTGGGCACTATGCCGAAATAAGACAACATACTAATGGAAGATATGTTATCAGTAAGGGTTTAGACGATACTAAAGACCAGAGTTATGTTCTTTGGGGATTAGATCAAGAACTACTGAGTAGAACCATGATGCCTTTGGGAGGCTACCATAAATCTGCAATCAGACAAATGGCCATGGATATGGGATACCCAGAATTAGCCAAGAAAAGCGAGAGTTACGAAATATGCTTTGTTCCAGACAACGATTATAGAGGATTTTTAAAGAGAAGAGTAGACGGATTAGAAGAACAAGTTGCAGGTGGATGGTTTGTAGATAAATCAGGAAAAAAACTTGGACAGCATAAAGGTTACCCCTTTTATACTATTGGGCAACGTAAAGGACTAGATATTGCCATGGGGCACCCCGTTTATGTAACTTCTATCAACCCCGATACCAATACCGTAGTGTTAGGAGATGAATCTGACCTTGAGCAAAACGATATGATGGTAGGGAAAATAAATTGGATGAAATACGATGGTGTTGCAGATGGGATGGAAGCTGTTACTAGAATTCGATATAAAGACAAAGGCGCACTCAGCAATTTATACAATGAACCCAATGGTATTATTCGTGCTCGATTTTACGAAAATGTAAAAAGCATAGCACCAGGACAAAGTGCCGTTTTTTACGAAGGCAATGATGTAATTGGTGGTGGCATTATTCAGCGAGGCGAATTAATATTGAATGGTTAATCCATTTTTTTAAATAGTGCAGCAAACATTGTGTCTGCCTTTACATCGTACCCTTTAATGGTAGTATGTTCTATCAGTTTCATAAAAGGGAAACTACTTTCCATAAAAGGAATCATCGCTTCATTCTCAGCTTCAAACACGGAACAGGTAATGTATAAGAAATATCCATTGTTGCGAAGTTTTGGCAACGCATTACGAACAATCTGTTGCTGTAATTGCTGAAAAACATCGATCTCTTGATCGTTAAACTGTGTTAATTGTTCTGGCGTTCTACCCCAAGTACCACTACCACTACAAGGAGCATCACAAATAATTAAATCGAACTGCATACCAGATAATTCAGCGGCTGTAATTGGCTTACTCAAATCGGCAATTAAAGATTGGTATTTCCTTATTCCCGCCCTTTCAAAACGCTGGGCTAAATTCTGAATGATGCTTTTCCGAATATCAGAAACGGTGAGTTCCATATTTCCTAAAACATCTCTAGCTAAAATTGATTTACCGCCACTGGCAGCACAACAATCCCATATATCTATAGAAGCATCTTTTCCTTTTCGAAGCTGTTTTGCAGCTTCCATTATTTGGGCAATTTGCTGAGAACTAAAATCTTGAACTACAAAATCTTTATCTAATTCTCCAACCCCTTCTAATTTGGTCCCATTTGGTAAAGCATAACAAGATTCAGTAACGGCTTTATATTCAATTCCGGCACTTGTTAATGCTTTTATTACATTGGTTATTCTACCTGGTCTTACCCTAATAAATAAATCGGGCTGAATCAAATGTGATTCAGCAAATTGAACAGTATCAAGTGTTTTAGTCAAGTACGAAACAAATGGGAATAATTGTGTTGGATTAAAATAAGCTAGATTGTTTTTTACAAATTCAATTCGCTTGTGAACCAATTTAGACCAATCATTTAACCAATTTTGATCATACAAATCCGCCCATTCTCCAGGTTCATTATTGCAGAGATAGAGTGCCGCTTTTAATGCCAACTCCATATCAATTCCTACCATGGAATTACCGGTCCTAAAATAACTATAACAAATTTGAGAGATATACCTTCTGTCCTTTGATCCAAATTTTTTATTGGCAGCAAAATGCGCTTTTAAATAACTAGCAAAGGGCGTGTCTCCATTATATGCAGTGATTATTGCAGCTGCAGAACGTAAATAATTTTCAGCGTACTTCACTATAGTTCTAATAATGCCTTTACAGGATCTTTACCCATTAATAAAAGTGCAGGGTTTTCTAAAAGATCCTTTACACGAACTAAAAAGCTAACGCTTTCCCTTCCGTCAATGATGCGGTGGTCGTAGCTCAGTGCCAAATACATCATTGGCCTTACTACCACTTGCCCATTCATTGCCATTGGGCGTTCTTGAATTTTATGCATTCCTAAAATAGCACTTTGAGGAATATTGATAATTGGCGTGCTCATTAAACTTCCAAATACACCGCCATTGGTAATCGTGAATGTACCTCCTTGAAGTTCGTCTGCTGTTAGCTTACTATCCCTTGCTTTTCCAGCTAATTCCACTACTTTCTTTTCGATATCAGCCATGCTTAAACTTTCTACATTGCGCATCACAGGAACTGTTAATCCCCTTGGAGTACTAACAGCAATGCTTATATCTGCATAATCATGATAAATAATCTGGTCTCCATCAATATAAGCATTTACAGAAGGCCACTCTCCTAAAGCAATTGCACATGCTTTTGCAAAGAAGCTCATAAATCCTAAATTAACCCCGTGCCCTTCTTTAAATTTATCTTTGTACTGTTTTCTAATTTCCATGATTTGCGTCATATCCACTTCGTTAAAAGTGGTGAGCATAGCTGTAGTATTTTTAGATTCTACTAGTCTTCTGCTAATGGTTCTACGCAATGCACTCATTTTTTCTTGACGCACATTTCTACTGAATAAAGCACCATCCGCAGCAAAAGACTTTTTGCCAGGGTTATTTAATGCATCCAATACATCTTGCTTCATGATTTTACCACCAGTACCAGATGGCGTAATAGATTTAGTATCTACTTTCTTGTCTGCAATAATTGCGGAAGCTACAGGACTTGCCTTAATATCATTAGAAACACTCGTTACAGGGGCTTGATTAGTAGCAGCAGCGGCAGGAGTTGGTGCTGCTTCTGCAATAACAGGAGTCGCAACTCCTTCAGGCTTTGCAGCAGTTTCATCAATATTAGCTAATACATCGCCAATATTAAGGGTATCCCCTTCTTTACCAATAGTTGTAAGAATGCCCGCTTTCTCTGCATTTACTTCAAAAGTGGCTTTTTCACTTTCTAACTCAGCAATCACTTCATCACGCTCTACCCATTCTCCATCTTTTTTAGTCCACTTTAAAAGGGTTACTTCATTTATTGATTCTCCAACTGTAGGTACTTTTATTTCAATCATAACGATGTATTAAATAAGATGTAGTTAATTAAATATTAAACGCAGTTTCTATAATTTCAGCTTGTTCTTGTGTATGCACTTTAGCATATCCTGTTGCAGTTGCAGCACTTGCATTACGGCTAATCACACCAAAATTGATGGTCTTTAAATTAGCTTGTAAAAAGCTGGCAGCTCCCATATTCAAAGGCTCTTCTTGAACCCAGAACCAAGTTGCTTTATGGTACTTTTTGTATAGTAAATCTAATTGTTGGTAAGGCAAAGGATAAATTTGCTCTAAACGAACAATAGCAATATCAGTCCTATTCTCTTTTGATTGTTTATCTGCCAATTCAAAATACAATTTACCAGAACAGAATAATACTTTTTTAACTGCTGATGCATCTGAAACAAAAGCATCGTCAATTACTTCCTTAAATCCTCCTGAAGTGAAATCACTTTTAGTACTGTATGTGCCTGGATTTCTTAAATTGGCTTTAGGTGAAAAGTTAATCAATGGTTTTCTATAGTTCCAACTTACCTGCCTTCTAAATACATGGAACAAATTGGCAGCTGTTGTAATATTAGTAATTACCATATTTAGCTCAGCACACATTTGTAAAAACCGCTCCATCCTAGCACTGCTATGTTCTGGACCTTGACCTTCATATCCATGTGGCAACAACATGACTAACCCATTTTGACGCTGCCATTTTTGTTCTCCAGCAGCAATAAACTGGTCAATCATGGTTTGAGCTCCATTACAAAAATCTCCAAATTGAGCCTCCCAAATAACTAATGCATTCGGGTTAGCCATTGCATATCCATATTCAAATCCTAGTACTCCATATTCACTCAGCAAAGAATTGTAAATTCTAAACTGTTGTTGCCCTTCTTGAAAATGATTTAATCGGTTATATTCTTGGTTGGTCTCTTCATCTCTTATAACAGCATGTCTATGACTGAAAGTACCACGCTTTACGTCTTGGCCACTCATTCTAACAATATTCCCCTCTGTTAATATTGACCCATATGCCATTAACTCAGCAGTAGCCCAATCAATCTTTCCTTCTGTTTCAAATAACTTTATTTTATCCTGAATTAATTTTTCAATTTTCTTCAATGGCTTTAAATCAGCAGGCCATTTCATTAATCCTTGGAATAACAAATCGAACTTAGTATCATCAATTGCAGTTGTAGGAGAATATTCAAAATCAGCTGAATTTGCTTTTACAAATGACTTCCAAATTAATTCAGGTGGCTGATATTTATATGGTAGTGGATTCTGTTTTATTTCATCTAATCGTTCTTGTAAATCTGACCAGAATTTCTTTTCCATTTCTTTGGCTAAGTTCTGGGCATCATCGGTTCCATTCTTGATAAGGAACTGAGTATAAATCTCTCTTGGATTTTGATGCTTATCAATTAAAGCATACAACTGCGGTTGAGTATACTTAGGATCATCGCCTTCATTATGACCATGCTTTCGATAACATACCATATCAATGAAAATGTCAGAATGGAATTGATCTCTATAACGTGTTGCAATTTCAGCGCATTTAACCACTGCTTCTGCATCATCTCCGTTCACATGCAATACAGGTGCTTGCACCATTGCTGCTACAGAGGTTGAATAATCTGCACTTCTTGCATCATCAAAATCAGTTGTAAAACCAATTTGGTTATTAATTACAAAATGAATTGTCCCGCCTGTATAATATCCACGAAGCTTACTCATTTGTAACACTTCATATACGATACCTTGTCCTGCTACAGATGAGTCTCCATGAATTAAAATGGGTAAAATATTTTCGAAATGACTTTCAGAAATCAAATCTGCTTTTGCCCTAGCAAATCCTACCACCACTGGATCAACAGCTTCTAAGTGGGAAGGATTAGGCATTAATTTTAAGTGAATCGTTTGATCATCAGGTGTTTTGACCTCACTCCCATATCCCATATGATACTTAACATCCCCGCTACCCATTGTTTGATCTATAGTTGCTGTTCCTTCAAACTCACTAAAGATTTGCTCATAGGTTTTTCCCATAATATTAGCCAAAACATTCAATCTTCCTCTATGAGCCATACCAATTACCACTTCTTGTACCCCATGATTCGCGGCCGTATTAATAATGGCATCTAGTGCAGCAATAGTGGTTTCTCCACCCTCCAAAGAAAATCTTTTTTGACCTATGTATTTAGTGTGTAAAAACTTCTCGAACATCACTCCTTGATTTAGCTTTTCAAGGATGCGCTTTTTCTTATTAATTGAAAGTGGCTCGGCAAACTTTTGTTCCATTTCAGCAGTCAAAAAATCTACTTTCTTTTGATCGCTAATATATTTGAATTCAATACCTACATGATTTGCATAAGTATTTTGCAAATGGTTCAAGATGTTCTTTAAGGTGGTAGCCCCTAGACCAACCAAATTACCTGCCTGATAAACCGTATTTAAATCGGCATCAGATAAGCCAAAAAAAGAAAGGTCCAAGTTGGCACCACGGTCTTTTCTGGTTCTAATAGGGTTGGTTTTGGCAATTAAATGCCCCTTGTTTCTATAGCCCAGAATCAGCCTGTACACTTTAATTTCTTTCATCCAATCTGCAGAAGCGGCTACTCCCCCTTCAGCAGATGACTGACTTGCAGTATAATTACCTGCTACAGCAAAGTCAAAACCTTCAAAAAATTTCCTCAAATCGGGGTCAACGCTCTCTGGATTGCTCAGAAAATCTTGATAAAGACCCTCTATGAACGCTGGATGTGAATTGGTGATGTACGAAAAATCCTTCATTTGGCTTATTTATGCAGCTTTTCAATCAAAATTGTTGGCAAATATCGGTCATTGAAGGCAGAAAATAAACCAAAAATTAAGCCAAATCACACTATTTTATACACAGCAGTTGAATCCACTGAAAACAACATTTTTGATTTTTTTTAATTTAAATTTCAGAAATTGCTATAAAGCCATTACCTTTGCCGTCCTGAAAAAAATAGAAAATGGCAAATCACTCAGCTACAAAGAAAGACGTCAGACAAGC
>JBMLPQ010000292.1:0-7807 GCA_049242025.1 Sediminibacterium sp. | reverse complement strand
TTTCTTCCCATTCTGTTGTGCGCTATTTAACATAATATTAATTATAAGAATAAATATATGAGCAGAATTACTTGGTTATCAATTGATTAGATTGTTGATTGGTATGTTGTTGGATAATTTGGTCTTTAATTCTTGGGATTAGAATAAAACAATGCATACATTTAAAACTATAATCTTAAAAGCGATAATTCATGTTCTCTAGAAGAAAATTTTTACAAGTTGGTAGCCTTGGATTAGGCAGTTTTTCTATTGCTGGTTTTGCTCCAAAATATGCTGGAAAAAAGCCCATTGTTTTATCTACATGGGATGCTGGTATCAGAGCCAATAAAGCTGCTTGGGATATTTTAAAAAAGAATGGTCGGGCTTTGGATGCTGTTGAGCAAGGTGTTATGGTCACAGAAAATGAACAAAACTGTTGTGTGGGTTTAGGTGCCAATCCAGACAGAGACGGATATGTTACTTTAGATGCTTCCATTATGGATGAGTTTGCAAATTGTGGTAGCGTGGCTTGTTTAGAAAGAATTAAACATCCCATTTCAGTTGCGCGAAAAGTGATGGAAAATACGCCGCATATAATGTTGGTGGGTCAAGGTGCGCAGCAATTTGCTCTGTCTCAAGGGTTTACTTTAGAAAAAGAAGGTTTATCTGAAGGGGCTGAACGCGAATACAAAAAATGGTTACAAAAAAGTGAGTATAAACCAACTATAAATAGAGAAAACAAAGAAAATCAAATTGCAGCTGCTCCTGCCCGATTGTCTGATGGTTCTTGGAACCATGATACCATTGGTATGATTGCATTGGATGCCAACGGTAATTTAAGTGGCAGTTGCACAACCAGTGGAATGGGCTTTAAAATGCGTGGTCGCGTTGGCGATTCTCCTATTATTGGTGCTGGATTATTTGTAGACAATGAAGTGGGCGCTGTTGTTGCAACAGGTCAAGGCGAAGACATTATTCGTATGGGCGGTGCGCATACCGTAATGGAATTTATGCGTCAAGGATTAACGCCTGAAGAGGCTTGCAAAAAAGCTATTGAACGATTGCTTAAAATTAAAGGCAGTAAGGCGAAGGATATTCAAGCCTGTATGATTGCCATTAATAAACAAGGTGTTTATGGTGGTTATGCTTTACAGAAAGGATTTAATTATGCAGTTTGTTATGCAGACGATAAAAATATTTTAGTAGATAGTAAATTTTTGATTTAATCATGTTGTTAGAAATATGTGTGTTTAATACTGCTACAGCCATTGCCGCTGAAAATGCTGGTGCTGATAGAATTGAATTATGTGAAAACTACGCCAATGGCGGAACTACGCCTTCTTATGGTTATTTAAAAACCGTTAGAGAAAAGATTGGTATTCCTGTATTTCCAATGATACGTCCTCGTGGTGGCGATTATTTTCATACCAAAGACGAAATTGACATTATTCTAAAAGATATTTTGCTTTGCAAAGAATTACAATTTGAAGGCGTTGTGTTTGGTTTATTAAATCAAGACGGGAGTATTGATCAAGAAAATACAGCAAGATTGGTGGAAGCTGCTTACCCCTTAGACGTAACTTTTCATAGAGCTTTTGATCGTTGCAAAGATCCTTTAGAATCGCTTGAAACCCTTATCCAATGTGGCTGTACAAGAGTACTAACCAGTGGCCAATATCCAAAAGTAACCGATGGGTTAGCGCTAGTAAAAACATTGGTTGAACAAGCGAATGATCGAATCATTGTTATGCCTGGCAGTGGTTTAAATAGCAGCAATGTGAAACATATTATTGATACTGCTGGTGTTTCAGAAGTACATACTTCTGCTAGAATCAGAATACCGAGCAGTACTGAATTTCGAAATCCCTTAATGCCAGAAGATTTCGATATTGATTTTGTTGATGCCAATGAATTAAAAAAAATAAAGTCCATCATAAACAACTGATGGACTTTAAAATATTGAGATAAAAAATTAATAAAGCATTCTCACTTTAATAGTATGTTTTACCAATTTCAATAGTTCAACGGCTTTCTTAGATAATTTTTTATCAATGTCTAATACCACGTAACCTATATCCTCATTGGTTTTGAGGTATTGACCTACAATATTGATATTGTTTTTAGACAAAGCTGTATTGATTGCACTTAATACACCGGGCACATTATGGTGTACATGTAAAATGCGGTGTGTGCCTTCTATTGGTGGCAATCCTATTGCAGGTACTGTATGTGAACCATTGGTAATGCCTCGCTCTAAATATTGAAATAATTTGATGCTTACATCTTCCCCTATATTTTGTTGGGCTTCTTCAGTAGAACCACCTATATGCGGGGTTAGTAATACATTTTTCAATCCTTGCATCGGGCTTTCAAAATGGTCTCCATTTTTTTCTGGTTCCCATGGAAATACATCAATTGCGGCACCGCTGATATGTTTTTCTTCAATCGCTATGGCTAATGCTTTTAAGTCTACTACTTCTCCCCTTGCATAGTTAATTAAAATGGCACCCGGCTTCATTTGCTTGATGGCATTTTTATTAATCAACAATTTCGTTTGTGGTGTTTCCGGCACATGTAAAGAAACAATATCGGCATTGTTCAATACTTCCCTCATATTCTTTGCAGCAGTTGCATTGCCCAAGGGTAGTTTGGTTTCAGTATCGTAGAATAATACTTTCATACCCAGTGCTTCTGCTAATACACTTACTTGTGAGCCTATATTTCCATACCCAATTAAACCTAGTGTTTTACCTCTTAGTTCATAACTGCCCTTGGCTTCTTTCATCCAAATACCTTGATGTGCTGCTGTATTTTTATCGGGGATTCTTCTAATCAATATAACACTTGCACCAATCACTAGCTCTGCTACACTTCTAGTATTGCTATATGGGGCGTTGAAAACAGCTACCCCTTTTTGCGTGGCCGCTTTTAGATCTACCTGATTTACTCCTATACAAAAACAGCCAATAGCTTGTAATTTGGTTGCCGCATCTAAAACTTTCTTGGTAATCATTGTTTTTGAACGGATGCCAATGAGGTGAACGTCTTTTATTTCTTTGATCAATTCTTCCTCGCTTAATGCCCCACTCAATTTTCGAATATTCGTATAACCATTTTGCTTAAACTGTTGAACGGCTTTTTCGCTAATATTCTCTAAAAACAGAATGTTAATGCGCTCTTTTGGATAGCTGGTGCTTGCTTGCTTGCTCATAGATGCAAAATAATGTTATCTATTCTTATACCATGCGCATAGTTTTCCACGTTGGTAGTATAAGAAGTCATCCTGGCTATCTTTGTACTTATTCTAACCCTACTGATTAAATGTTGAGATTAATGATAGTTTCTGTAATCCCTTTTTTAATGATGGCTTGTAGTGGTTCCTCCGCCCCTACCTCTGATACAATCAACGAGGGGAAGCCAATGGTGTATGCTGGTTTAAAATCAAGCGAAAAAGAGATATATTTAAATGCCATCAAGCCCATTTACGAAAAACAGTTGTTGAAAACCGGTTTTAATGGTGCCATTTTGATAGCCAAAAATGGAGAAGTGATTTTTGAAGATTATCAGGGCATGATTAACTTCTCGACCAAAGAGCCCATTACTGAATCTTCCACTTTTCATGTGGCTTCTGTAAGTAAAACTTTTACGGCCATGACCATTTTAAGGTTGATGGAGCAAGGCCGCCTTGCATTAACAGACCCTGTAGAGCAATACCTACCCTCCTTTCCTTACAAAGGAATTACGCTAGAATTGTTATTGTCTCATCGTTCTGGTTTACCCAAATATGATCAATTAATGGCTGGTACTAGATCATACGTTACCAGAAGAAAAAACCGAAGAGGTAGATGGGTTAAACAAACGGTTTATGTTAAAGATCCAGTAAGTGTTACCGGATTGAGCACCAATTATGACGTGTTGAAATTTTTGGCTGGAACCCGCCCTACTCCTGAGTCTCAGCCCAATAGAAGATACAGCTACAACAATACTAATTTTGCCTTATTGGCCTTGGTAATCGAAAAAATTACTGGTCAAACTTATCCGCAATACATGAAAGACAGCGTGTTTAATCCCCTTGGGATGAAAGACACTTATGTATTTAGTTTAAAAGATACCGCCAATTATATACCCTCTTATACACCTAGTAAAAAAGCTTATCCTTTAGAAAAATTGGATTGCATTTATGGTGATAAGAATGTTTACAGCACGGTTAGAGATTTGCTCCAATGGGATAAAGCATTGTACCAAGGTAAGTTTGTTAGTATGCAGTCTCAACAATTGGCTTATGAGCCATTGAGTAATGAAACCAGGGGAAAAAAGAATTATGGTTTTGGATGGCATTTATATGTTGACCCTCCCAATCCTACCATAGTGTATCACAATGGCTGGTGGCACGGAAATAATGCGGTTTTCAGAAGATTAATTGGGGATACCGCCACCATTATCATTCTTGGAAATAAATTCAATAGTAATATCTGGCAAGCCGGCAAATTGAGTGCCGTTTTCACTGATATGGAGCTTCCAGATATGGATACAGAATAATAATTATCCATATACAAGTTTTATTGAAGCACCAAAGGGCTATAACCCTTATTTTTGCCAACCTTAAACAATTTAACATTTGACACACAATTGCTTATGAACAATCTATTGTTTTATGCCGTTCCGGCGATGGGAGTCATTGGACTTCTGTACACATTAATCAAATTTAACTGGGTATCCAAACAGGATGCAGGTAATGCAAGAATGAAAGAAATCAGCACCTACATTGCAGAAGGTGCGATGGCATTCTTAAAAGCTGAGTGGAAAATCCTAGCTTATTTTGTGGTAATTGTTGCAATCCTTCTAGGATTTATGGCGCAGTCTAATGAAGACAGCCATTGGAGCATTGCCATTTCCTTTTTTATTGGCGCTGTATTTAGTGCAACTGCAGGCTATATTGGTATGAAAGTGGCTACTAAAGCCAACGTTCGTACTGCAGAAGCTGCCAAAACGAGTTTAAGCAAAGCCCTAAATGTATCATTCACGGGTGGAGCTGTAATGGGTTTAGGTGTATCTGGTCTAGCCGTTTTAGGTTTAGGTGGTTTGTTCTTAGTCTTAAAGCAATACTTCTCTCCTGATGGAGACGTTGAAGGTATGCTTCGCACCATTGAAGTTTTAACTGGCTTTTCATTAGGTGCTGAAAGTATTGCCTTATTTGCTCGTGTTGGTGGTGGTATTTATACCAAAGCTGCTGACGTAGGTGCTGACTTAGTTGGTAAAGTAGAAGCTGGAATTCCTGAAGATGATCCTCGTAACCCTGCTACTATTGCAGATAACGTAGGTGATAACGTTGGTGACGTTGCAGGTATGGGTGCCGATTTATTTGGTTCTTATGTTGCAACTGTATTAGCTACAATGGTATTGGGTAATGAAGTAACTGCTGCTGATGGATCTAGATTAGTGGATGCATTTGGTGGCTTGTCTCCTATACTTTTACCAATGTTAATTGCTGGTATTGGTATCATCTTATCTATTATTGGAACGCTGTTTGTTCGCATAGGTGAAAACGCAGGTTTAAATACTGCAGTTGTACAAAAAGCATTGAATATGGGTAACTATGGTTCAATGATTTTGACTGCTATTGTATGTTATTTCTTAGTTGGAAATGTATTACCTGAAACAATGACTTTAAGAGGTGCTGAATTCACTAGAAATGGTGTTTACGGTGCTATTGTGGTTGGTTTAGTGGTTGGTACTTTAATGAGCATTATTACGGAATATTATACCGCAATGGGTAAGCGTCCGGTAATGAGCATTATCCGCCAATCTGCTACTGGTCATGCTACTAATATCATTGGTGGTTTGGCTATTGGTATGGAAAGTACTTTCTTACCAATTCTTGTATTAGCGGGTGGTATTTATGGTTCTTTCCTTTGTGCTGGTTTATATGGAGTAGCAATTGCTGCTGCTGGTATGATGGCCACCACTGGTATGCAATTAGCTATTGATGCATTTGGACCAATTGCGGATAACGCTGGTGGTATTGCTGAAATGAGTGAATTGCCTGGTGAAGTTCGTGAAAAGACGGATATTCTAGACGCGGTAGGTAATACTACGGCTGCAAGTGGTAAAGGATTTGCAATTGCATCTGCTGCATTAACTGCATTAGCTTTATTTGCTGCTTTTGTGGGTGTTGCAATGCCAGATAATCAACATATTGATATTTATAAGGCGGATGTTTTAGCTGCTTTATTTATTGGCGGAATGATACCATTCATTTTCTCATCACTCGCTATTAGAGCGGTAGGTGAAGCTGCTATGGCAATGGTAGAAGAAGTTCGTCGCCAGTTTAGAACCATTCCTGGAATTATGGAAGGAACTGGAAAGCCAGAATATGATAAGTGTGTGGCTATTTCAACGGAAGCTTCTTTAAAGAAGATGATGTTGCCTGGTGCAATTACGATTATCTCTCCTATTTTAATTGGTTTCTTATTAGGACCAGAAGCATTAGGTGGATTCTTAGCTGGTGCTACTGTAAGTGGTGTACTAATGGGTATCTTCCAGAACAATGCGGGTGGTGCTTGGGACAATGCCAAGAAATCATTTGAGAAAGGAGTTGAAATTAATGGTGAAATGTATTACAAGAAATCAGAACCACATAAGGCTTCTGTAACTGGTGATACAGTGGGTGATCCATTTAAAGATACTTCAGGTCCTTCTATGAATATCTTGATTAAATTGATGTCTATCGTTTCATTGGTGATTGCTCCTACTTTAGCTCATTTGCACCCAACTGGTAATGCTGCTGAAACTAAAGTAGAGAAGAAAATTGAGATTAAGGTAGGTAACCAAGATTCGGCTTCGAATGTTACTTTATCTGATGGTACAAATGACTTGAAAGATTTAATTGACGTATTAAAAGCAGATGGTGTGATTAAATCTGCAGAAAATGTGTCCATTAAAATTGAAGCAGGTAAGTTGATCATTAATGGTACTGCTGTAACCGACGATGTTTACAAAAAATACGAGAAGTTCTTTATGAGCATGAGCGACAAAGGCATTGAAATAAATGCCATTGAAATAAAGAAATAAATCAGATTATAACTACAAAGAAAAACCCCGATTAATCGGGGTTTTTTTATTCAAGCAAGCAATCGTAAAATTTTTATTACCACTTATCAACTTCTTCTGTAGCTGTGGTATTAACAACTGGTGTTTCTGAACTAGTTGTGTTTGAACTAGCTGCAGTATATTCAGGAGCTTCGTCTGCAACAGCTGATACTGTTGTTGCAGTTGGTTCTTGTGTATATTGCTCACCATCGCCCTCACCTTCTGGATACTCGTGGTTGAATGCATCAAAATCGAAGTCTGGCATTAAGTCTGTTTTTACAAAGTCTACCGCTTCGCCCAATGCTTTAATAAACTTGTTAAAATCTTCTTTGTACAGAAAAATTTTGTGACGGTCATAACCATTGTTATCAAAGCGCTTACGGCTCTCAGTAATGGTTAAAAAATAATCATTGCCACGTGTTGCCCTTACATCAAAAAAGTAAGTTCTTCTCTTTCCTGCACGGATGCGGGTGCTGTACACACTCTCCATTTTTTTGTCGTTGTTCTCGTACGCCACAGTTTATTGATTTGGTTAACAGTTTGTTAATGGTTAAAAATAGGAGTTGTTTCCGAATTACCAAAAATTTCCATTAAATAATCAACAAATTTTTGTAGGTCTTTTTTAAAGTTGTAACGCTAAAATTATCCTTCCCGATTGGTTTGGAGTTGAAGTTTGTACAATTCAGCGTAATAGCCATTTATTTCCATGAGCTGGTCATGGGTCCCTTTTTCTATAATT
>JBMLPQ010000291.1:0-2997 GCA_049242025.1 Sediminibacterium sp. | reverse complement strand
CCAATAGTTCAGGCTTAAGTGAACGTGAAATAGAAATTTTAAAGGAAATGGTTAGCGGTAAAAATTATAAAGCCATTGGAGAAAAACTATTTATTTCTCCATTAACGGTTAGAAAACATGCTGCACATATTTATGAAAAGTTACACGTGAACAATAGAACCCAAGCAATCAATATTGCACAAAAACATAAATGGATTTAAGCCAACACTTCTTGCAAAATGGCATAGCTTTTCATTTGCCCAAAGCCAGGAATATGCAAGGATAGGTAGAGTTGATAGGCTTCTAATAATTGTCTGCGAATGGTTTTATTCAATTGAATATTTTCTAATTCATTGTAAAAAGACAAATTAGAAATAGCAGATGTGATTTCCGCAAGATGTCCTTCTAAGTAATAGGGATGCAATGGTATGCTTTCCACAAAATTCCCTTCTTGCAAGTCAATGATTGGTGTTTTGGTACTATACGTTCCTTGTAACTGAAATCCCAATTCAGCTGCTAAATGCAAAGTAAAATACAGCGGTAAATTGCCTGTTAATGTTGGATTTCCCTTATCTAATTGTTTAAGGGTATCTTCAATCAAATAAAATAATTCGGGATTGGCTTCAGGCTCTTTTAAGCTATGTTGTAATAGTTCCATTACAAAAATGGCTACTGTATTTTTTACCACATTAAATAATACCGACTCGTACATATAAGCCCATCGATACTCTTTAATGAATTGCAATTGCTTCATTTCATTGTGGTACACTTCCAATTCTAAAATAGCTGCTGGGCTAAAATAACTGGCTTTGCCTGCAGAGGTTTTACTGCTTTGCCTAACCCCCTTTACAATGTATTGCTGAATACCAAATAATTCAGTGTACACAGAAGTAATGATACTGGTGTCGCCGTACTTGATTGTACGCAATACCACTCCTTTGGTTGAATGCACCGTACTCATTACTGCAATTTAGTGTGTTGCAGTCAAACCAGATTCAGTTGAAGATTGAGTATGCTTAGCTGGAGGCAAATGAACAGGATTTAGTTTGATAATTCCCACCGCGTGAAAGCCTCGCATAATTAAGAAAGTTAAATCGAACTCAAACCATTTCTTAGCAAAATTGGCATCGTCTTTTGCATAATGATGATTATTTTGGAACAGTTCTCCCATTAATAAAATACCCCAAGGTGAACTATTTTTAGAATGATCTCCGTTATCAAAATTGCTGTATCCGTATTTATGACCGCACCAATTCACTACTGCACCTTGAATAGGACCCATCAAAAAATGAATCGGCAATAACAAAAACCACCAAGCATTAGGGGCAAATGCAATATAAAAACTGGTATAAGCCGCCATAAATACCAGTCTGGTTAATGGGTGGTGGCCAAACTTATCTAAGCGATCCCAAACAGGTAGATAGTCTTTCGTAAACTTTGGATCAGGCAGACGCTTGCCTGTTAAAAAACTTCTAAAGATCAAAATAGTGCTTTGCATCATCTGATACACATCTTTAAAGAAATGTGGAGAATGAGGATCCTCCTCAGTATCACTGTATTCGTGGTGCATACGATGCATTACCCCATAGGCCCTTGGAACTAAAAAAGAGGAGCCTTGTACAAACCAAGTGCTCAAATAAAAAAATCGCTCCCAGTTTTTGCTTAACTCATACATTTTATGAGATGCAAAACGATGCAAGAAAAAGGAATGAAAAAACAAGGACCCAAACCAATGGGCAAAAAAGAATACAAGAATAGCAAGCATGTAGATGAGTTAAATATATCCGATGAATATAATTAATTTCACACAAGCTTGCTCAAGAATTTAGACAAAACTTGAAAATGGTTGAAAAGATTAAACAACTCCAGTGAACTGCTTCAGGAATCGAACATCATTTTGAGAATACAAACGCAAGTCATTTACTTGATACTTTAATTGGGTAATTCTTTCTACCCCCATACCAAATGCAAACCCAGTATACTTATTAGAATCAATTCCAAAGTTTTCTAACACTTTAGGATGTACCATTCCGCTACCTAAAATTTCTACCCAACCAGTATGTTTGCAAATATTACAACCCTTTCCTTCACAAATTAAACAGCTGATATCCATCTCTGCACTTGGCTCGGTAAAGGGGAAATAACTTGGCCTAAATCTTACTTTAACATCTTTCCCAAACATTTCTTGCACAAAGAAATATAAGGTTTGTTTTAAGTCTGCAAAGCTTACATTCTCGTCAATATAAAGTCCCTCCACTTGATGGAAAAAGCAATGTGCACGGGCACTAATGGTTTCATTACGGTATACTCTTCCGGGGCAAATCACACGGATGGGTGGTTTTTGATTTTCCATTACCCTTGCTTGAACACTACTGGTATGCGTTCTCAATAACCAAGTAGGACCATTGCCATCTTCGGGCTTTTTGATATAGAAAGTATCCTGCATATCACGTGCTGGATGGTCTTCAGGCAAATTCATCGCGCCAAAATTATGCCAGTCATCTTCTATTTCAGGACCTTCAGCTACAGAAAAACCAAGGCGTTTAAAAATGGCTACCATTTCATTTCTAACCAATGTTAATGGGTGTCTACTGCCAACTGAAATAACGTCTCCAGGAAGGGATAAATCTTGCTCAGCTTTGCCATTAGCTGCTGTTGAAGCATTGGCAAACTGCTCTTGTAATGCCTGATAACGCGCTTCAGCAAAAAGCTTAAACTCATTCAATATTTGACCGAATTCTTTTTTTTGATCGTTGGGCACATTACGCATTTCACCCATTATCGCTTTTACCAATCCCTTGGTTCCAAGCCATTTTATCCTGAATTGTTCTACATCGTCTGCATTATTGGCTGCAAAATCTGTAATAGCTAACTTATGATCATTAATTTGTTGCAAAAGCGATTCCATGAAGCAAATATAAAAACTTATATTTGTTGCTGCACCAAGCAATTTTACATGGAATATAATACCTCCAGGAAGCTCCTGGGAATGAAGGAGTACGGAAGACACGTACAGAA
>JBMLPQ010000290.1:0-5534 GCA_049242025.1 Sediminibacterium sp. | reverse complement strand
TTATGCTTTTTGAGGCCATACCCATCTCTAAATTTGCGGCAAAGATAAGGGTAGAAGGGGGAAATTTACTGCAAAACGGCTTTCTTTTTCTCAAACTGCATTTCATGTAATCGGGCATAGAATCCTCCAGCTGCTAATAAACTCGAATGACTTCCTTTTTCCTTTAAGACTCCTTTATCTAACACAATTATCTGATTGGCTTTTCGAATAGTACTCAATCGATGGGCTATGACAATAGAAGTTCTTCCCGAAATAAGGGTATCAATGGCTTTTTCGATCAATTGTTCACTCTCCGTATCAATAGATGAAGTGGCTTCGTCTAAAATCAAGATAGCGGGATTGTATAAAAGAGCCCTAATAAATGAAATCAATTGGCGTTGACCCAAGCTAAGGGTATTTCCCCTTTCCATCACATTATACTGATAGCCTCCTGGTAATTGCATAATAAAGTCGTGTACACCAATCATTTTTGCAGCTTCTTCTACCTGAGCAGCCGTAATTTCCGGATTTCGGAGGGTAATATTATCCATCACCGTTCCCGAAAACAAAAAAACGTCTTGCAATACCACGCCAATGCCTTTGCGCAAGCAGTCCGTATCCCAGCGGTTAATATCCACCCCATCAATAGCAATTTCACCTTCTTGAATTTGATACAATCGGTTGAGCAAGCTGATGATGGAGGTTTTTCCGCTTCCTGTATGGCCTACTAATGCAACGGTTTCTCCTGCTTTTACTTCAAAATTGATATGATGTAGCACGTTTTGGGTACCGGTGTAAGAAAACGAGACATCCTTGAATTCAATTTCGCCCTTTATACAAGCAGGTGCAAAAGCATTGGGGGCAGCCGGAGGCAACTCATCAGTATTATCTAATACTTTCAATACCCTTTCGGCGGCAATCATCCCCATTTGTAGCACATTGAACTTATCCGCAATCACTCGCAAGGGCCTAAAAATTTGATTGAGGTACAAAATAAAAGCGACCAACAACCCAGCATCCAAGGTTCGGTCGGCAATCCACCAAACCAAAATTCCCATGCTTACTGCCAATACCACTTCTACTACCGGAAAAAAAACAGAGTAAGCAAAAATGGCATTGATATTGGCATCTCGGTGCTTCTCATTTATTTTTTTGAAAGCTCCTGCTTCTTTGTCTTCTGCCGCAAATGCTTGAACCACTTGCATCCCCGTGATATGCTCTTGTACAAATGCGTTGAGCGCTGCCACTGCATTTCGAACCTGCATAAAACTTTTGTTCACACTTTCTTTAAAGTAGTAAGTGGCAATAATCATAATGGGGAATGGCGTTAAACTAATTAACGTCAATTTCCAATCCATATAAAACATCGTGGCCAGGGTAATAATAATCGTTAGCAAATCGGCCACAATGGGGATTAATCCATCTGAAAAAATTTCATTGATGCTTTCAATATCATTGATGGTTCTGGTGGTAAGGGTGCCAATAGGGGTTTGATCAAACTGTCTTAAATTCAGTCCTAAGACTTTCTTATATACAGTTACTCGTAAGTCTTTCACCACATTTTGACCCATCCATGCAGTGATATAAGAAAATAAAAAACGAATGGCCGTTTCAATGAATAAAAAACTGATTTGAAAAATAGTGACGGCAATGATAAACCTACTCACATCGGACAAATCATTGCCAAACAATACCCATTTTACCCAATCGGGCACTTGTGTTGCTTTTCCTGTTGCCCCATTAACCGTTAGCTGAATCAAGTAAGGCCTTACTGGTGCTGCAATTGCCATGAAAATGGCCAGCACCAAACTCAAATAAAAATAAGAAGAATAAGGTCTTACAAAAAAGAAGATGCGCTTTAATAAACTGAAATCAAATATTTTCTTTTTTTCGGTAGCGGTCATTGCAGCGCAAATGTAAATAGAAATTATTGTTGGTTGGCTTTCCAGAATAATACCCCCATTCTAAAGCAGCTGTATAAAACAAATTCAAATGATGCCTTTTCCTATCTTTGTGTGGTATGGATTCAGCCCCAATTCAGTCAATAGAGCCAAGTTTAGCCAAATACACGCTGAACGAAGAACAGGAGAAAAAAGAAATTATTCGCCATTACCGGGCATTACTAAAAGCTTTGCGCCCCAAACTCAAAAAAGGGGATAAGGAATTATTAAGAACCGCATTTGAAATGGCTGCCAATGCGCATAAAACCATGCGCAGAAAAAGTGGGGAACCTTATATTCTTCACCCCATTGCAGTTGCCATGATTTGCGTAGAAGAAATTGGGTTAGGAGTAAGAAGTACCATTTGCGCTTTGTTACACGATACTGTTGAAGACACCGATATTTCCTTGGAAGATGTGGAAATGGAATTTGGTACAGAGATTGCCAAAATTGTAGACGGACTTACCAAAATTTCTGGGGTAATAGACACCAATACCAGTCAACAAGCAGAGAATTTCAAAAAAATATTGTTAACCCTAACCGATGACCCTAGGGTTATTTTAATTAAGCTGGCCGACCGTTTGCACAATATGCGAACCCTAGACCATATGAAAAGAGAGAAGCAACTAAAAATTGCTTCTGAAACGGTTTGGGTATACGCTCCGCTTGCGCATAGAATGGGTTTGTATAGCATTAAAACAGAGCTGGAAGACCTTTCCATGAAATACATGGAACCCGAAGCTTATAAAGACATTGCAAAAAAATTATCGGAAACCAAAAGAGAAAGAACTCGTTACATTAATGAGTTCATTAGACCCATTAAAGAAAAGTTAGTAGAAGCTGAATTTGATTTTGAAATTTATGGAAGGCCCAAAAGCATTCACTCTATCTGGAATAAAATCAAGAAAAAATCTGTAGCATTTGAAGAAGTTTATGACCTATTTGCTATTCGGGTTATTCTAAATGCACCTCCCGAAAAAGAGAAAGAACAGTGCTGGAAAGTGTACTCTATGATAACCGACGAGTACAATCCCTCCCCAGAAAGATTAAGAGACTGGTTAAGCAACCCCAAGAGCAATGGATACGAAGCTTTACACACCACGGTAATGGGCCCTCAAGGTAAATGGGTAGAAGTCCAAATCAGGACTAAAAGGATGAATGAGATTGCAGAAAAAGGGTTGGCAGCGCACTTTAAATACAAAGAAGGAAAAGACGGAAATGATGAAGATCGATTTGATAAATGGTTTGGTCAAATCAGGGAAGTATTAAGCGCCCCAGACACAGATGGAGTAGACTTTTTACAAGATTTCAAAACTTCTTTTTTAGCAGAAGAAATTTATGTTTATACCCCAAAGGGGGAAGTAAAGATGTTGCCTACCGGTAGCACCGCACTTGATTTTGCCTTCTCGATTCACTCAGCCATTGGCACCAAATGTATTGGGGCAAAAGTGCACCATAAACTGGTTCCGATTGGCCATAAACTGAGAAGTGGTGATCAAATAGAAATCATCACTAGCAATAAACAAAAACCTTCGGAAGATTGGCTCAATATGGTGGTTACGGCCAAAGCCAAAAACAAAATAAAAGACAGTTTACGAGAAGAAAAAAGGAAAATAGCTGAAGACGGTAAATATGTTTTACAAAGAAGATTAGAATCTATAGGTGCGGCATATAGTCATCATAATATTGAAGAGTTGATGCAGTTTTATAAATTGAATTCTGCTTTAGACTTAAATTATAAAATTGCCACAAAAGCAATAGACCTTAAGGAGCTAAAAGATTTTCAGATTTTAGGAGATAAAATTGAAATCCCTAAACCCAAGCCTGTTTTTAATGACTTAATTGCTGACCCAACAAAAGCCATTTCTAAAAAAGATTCTGAGTTAATCATTTTTGGAGAAAGCAGCGATAAAATCATGTATACCTTGGCTAAATGCTGTAACCCTATCCCAGGGGATGATGTATTTGGTTTTGTAAGCACAGGTAAGGGATTAATTATACATAGAACCAGTTGTCCTAATGCCACTCAATTATTAGCCAACTATGGTCATAGGGTGGTTAAAACAAAGTGGGCAAAGAATAAAGAAATTTCTTTCCTAACAGGTTTAAAGATTATAGGATTAGACGACGTAGGTGTTATTAATAAAATAACCAATGTAATCAGTGGCGACTTACGCATCAATATTTCTGGATTAAGTATTGATTCTAGAGAGGGTTTATTTGAAGGCACCATAAAAGTATTTGTGCACGATAAAGAGGAGTTAGAAGAACTTGTGAATAGATTAAAATCGTTAAATGGAATTCAGACAGTAGATCGATTTGATACTGAGAAAGAAGGTTAAATATTTAACCGAAACTCTTATTCTTATCCCTTATTTTTGCGGCTTAGATATTAAACTATGGTCGACGTTATATTAGGCTTACAATGGGGCGACGAAGGAAAGGGTAAAATAGTAGATTACTTTGCACCCAATTACGATATCGTAGCTCGTTTTCAGGGAGGTCCCAATGCAGGACACACACTGTATGTAGAGGGCAAGAAAATGGTTTTACACCAAATTCCTTCTGGTATTTTTCACCAGGACAAAGTAAATATTATTGGTGGTGGTGTAGTATTAGACCCTGTTACCTTAAAAAGAGAATGTGATGCAGTTGCTGCTCATGGAATTGATGTAAGAAAAAACTTATTTATTTCGGAGCGTACCAATATTATTATACCTACCCATAGAGCTTTAGACAAAGCTTCTGAATTATCTAAAGGGGAAAGTAAGATTGGCTCTACTTTAAAAGGAATTGGACCAGCTTATATGGACAAGACCGGTAGAAATGCTTTGAGAGTTGGCGATTTATTAGACAAAAACTTTACCAGCCAATACATTAAGCTTCGTTTAAAGCACCAGAAATTATTGGATAATTTTCATTTTATTGAAGATATTTCTACTTGGGAAGAAGAGTTTTTTGAGGCTTTAGAGTTCTTAAAAACATTGAACGTAATCAATTGCGAATACTATATTAACAACCAAATTACCCAAGGGAAAAAAGTATTGGCAGAGGGTGCACAAGGAAGTATGCTAGACATTGATTTTGGCACTTTCCCATTTGTTACTTCATCTAATACCATTTCGGCAGGCGTATGTACTGGCTTGGGGGTTTCACCTAAAAAAATAAATGATGTGATGGGCGTATCCAAAGCCTATTGCACCAGAGTTGGCGGTGGACCATTCCCTACAGAACTAGAAGATGCAACAGGAGAAGAATTAAGAAGAATAGGCAGTGAATTTGGCGCTACCACTGGCAGACCAAGACGTTGTGGTTGGATTGATTTAGTAGCATTAAAGTACACTTGTATGATTAATGGAGTTACTAAAATCATCATGACAAAAGCTGATGTTTTAGATAGTTTTAAAGAATTGGAAGTATGTACTGCTTATGATGTAAATGGAACAGTTACCGAAGAAGTACCCTATCAAATTTCTAGAGCTAAAATCAGTCCGGTGCTGAAATCATTTAATGGCTGGAATACCGATACTTCCACCATCAAAGAAGCAGCAGCATTACCTGCAGAAATGAATACTTATATCGATTTCATCAACAATTATGTGGGTGCACCTGTTA
>JBMLPQ010000289.1:0-25891 GCA_049242025.1 Sediminibacterium sp. | reverse complement strand
CACACCTGCAAATATTTCCTGTCATTGCAGATTCTATTTCTGTTTCTGTTGGATTAGGGTTGCTCTTTAACAAAGCCACTGCAGACATAATTTGTCCAGTTTGACAATAACCACATTGTGCCACATCTAATTCAAGCCAAGCTTTTTGAACTGGATGCATTTCTTTATCTGTAGACACAATTCCTTCAATGGTAGTAATAGCTTGGGCTCCAACTGCAGAGACAGGCAATGGACAGGATCTTAAAGCCCTACCATTTAAATGAATGGTACAAGCACCACAAGCACCTACTCCGCAGCCATATTTAGTACCTACGAGATGTAAGTGATCGCGCAAAACCCATAATACAGGAGTAGAAGGATCTACATCAACCTGCATGGGTTTCCCATTTACCTTGAGTTGAAACTTTGCCATAACACAACTATTTTAAAGAATTTTATTTCAGTTTTACTGGCCTTGCTAATTTAGAAAAAGTAAGCTGAGATAATAACCAATGACCATTTTCTTTTACATAAACTTCAGTAACCATAAATCCATTGATGGCATCATTCCCACCTACAACTGCCACTAAATCAATATCACTTAACAATACTGCGGTATTACCAAAAAATTTAACAGCGTTACTGTACACTTCAGCTTTTTTATACCAGATAAAACCGCCTTTAATAATATCAATTTCTCTGCCCTTTCCCCAATTTCCACCCATATGAACAAAATCACTTTTGTCATGGAATAGAACAGTAAGTGAATCTACGTTTTTATCAGACATCCATTGCCATTTTTTGGCAGAAAGTTGGATGATCTCATTATCTGATTGAGCGGATGCAGTACGAATGCATAAAATGGCAAATGCCATTAAAATAATTTTTGTTTTCATATTACAAATCTCTTTGATTACGTTCCAAATCAAGTATAAAAATTACTGTTTTACCTACCAGTTTTACTTATACTGGCAGCAAATTGTAACAACACGAAAGCAATGACTAATTTAGTTGAAGAATTTTCACTCATGGAATATATATACCCAATCAACAATATCAGCCAATATAATGCAGATAATAACCACAAAACCCAGCATCCGTTGGTAACGGTTATTGATTTCTCAAAAGCGAGTTTACGCGATTGGGGAAATGTTACCAGTATCAAATTTCAATATGGAATGTATTGCATCTACTTAAAAGATGTTAAATGTGGAGATATGAAATATGGTCGACATCTATATGATTACCAAGCGGGGACATTGGCTTTTTTTGCACCAGGCCAAGTGATGGAAATGCAAAAACCATCAGAACCATATCAACCTTTGGGATATGGCCTTATTTTCCATGCGGATTTTTTGTTGGGCACTTCATTGGGCAAACGAATTAACGATTACCAATTCTTTGATTATGAAACCAACGAAGCGCTTCACTTATCGGAAGATGAACGGGCAATGATTATTTCATCTTTTGTAAAAATTCAGTTTGAACTAAATCAACCGATAGATAAGCACAGTAAAAAATTAATAGCAGCAAATATTGAATTGTTTTTAGACTATTGCCAACGTTTTTATGATCGCCAATTTATTACTAGAGAGAATATTAATAAAAGAATTTTAGCTCAATTTGAACAATTGTTAAAAGACTATTTTAATTCGGATCAACCTCAACGGGTTGGGATACCATCCGTTGCATACTTTGCACAAGCACTTCATTTATCAGCCAACTATTTTGGAGACCTCATTAAAAAAGAAACAGGGCAATCCGCCAAAGATTATTTACAAAATAAAACCATTGAAACAGCCAAGAAAAGAATGTTTGAAACCAATAAAAACATTAATGAAATATCAATGGAATTGGGCTTTAAATACCCACAACATTTTACGAGGCTGTTCAAACAAAAAGTAGGTGTTTCCCCATTAGAATTTAGAAATTCAAATTAATGTTTCACTAACCGCGCATTATAAACTTCGCATTATCCCATCCCAAAAACGAGCCCTTATAGCCAGAGATTGTATAGAAGCTTGAGTTGCTTCCGTCCATTTTTGTTCATCATCACCACATAAAGTTTCTACCATTTCTGTGGCCAACTGGCTATGATGACCTCCATCTACTTCTATATGTCTTTCAATATAATATTTAAAGATGGAAACCTTTTCTGGATGATCCGCATAAATTTTATCCAAGATTTTCATGAACATATCAGGAATCAAATCTTCTCTTCCGAATGTAAATACAGCAGCTTGCACATGAATCGGATGATTCTCCACAATGTCGAAAGTGAATTGCAAAAACGTTTTCACTTCTGTAGGAATATTCGCATCAGCAATAGCTTGTTGAATGGGTTTGCCAGATTGAATTTGTGTGAACAATTCATTTAACAAATAAGTACTTGCATCCATTTGTTCCATGGCCTTTAAATACAATTCAAAATGACTGATTCTATTGCCAGCTTCATCTACATCAGACTCTTCACCAGCCACAATTTCATTAATTAAATACCTTGTATTGGCAATACCCTTTGGCATCCAAGGCAATTGAACACAGGTCAAATGTATTTGCAAAGATTTTAATAAACTCATAAAATCCCATACTGCAAAAACATGATACTGTGTAAAATGTTTCAACCCATTAATATCTGTAATACTTGAATAAACTGGGTGTGCTAAAAGGGATTCTCTTGTACTAGCTAATTCGGATTTTAATTGTTCAATTCGATTCATCTTATTGGGTATTTCATTCAAGGAATACTGCAATTACACCCAATTAAACAAATGGTTTAAAATCAACAGGAACTATAATAATTTAGGCAAATAATAACATTATTTCACCCTACCTTTTTCTGCATCACTTCCACCAGTATTGCGCGCATTCAAACTTTTGCCTTTGTTAAATCGATATCCAAATGCAATAGTTCCAACACGGGTATCTAAAAAACTCTTCCAACTAGCAGTAGAATTGGCCACAGCCAAAATATCTCCCCCGGGTTGGTTAGAATAAAAAATATCATTCAGGGTAAATTTCAATGAACCCATATCTTTTAAAATTTTAACTGAAAGCCCCATGCGCATGGTCCATACTGGAATGGTAATAAATTGCCCTGTAACTACTCGACTGGTATAAGTACCTGATAATTCAGCAGACCATTTTTTATTTAAAACAAATTGGTTTGTTGGACTGATGAACCAGAAACTCCCTTTATTATTCAATTGTTGTCCATAAATTGTTGATCTAAAATCATTATAAGTTAATTCAGAATACAGTTGTAGCACCCACCATTTTGTTGGATTAAATGCGCCGTTAAATGACAAACTATATGAAAATTGTTGACCAAGGTTTCCTGGTCTGCTGTAAAAAATGCCATTATCCTGTTGTATAGTTTCTGTGATTACATCTTTGATATAAGTAAACTCAATCGCTGTGGTAAAACGGTTTTTATACGTATGTGACAACTCTATATTTTGAGAAAAAGTTGGTTGCAAATAAGGATTACCCGAATACAATGTAAAACGATCCAATGGATAAGTAAATGGATTCATCGACTGGTAATCTGGGCGATTGATTCTTCTGCCTATACTCAGCCCAAGTTGATGCTTACCAACAGAATCTACTCTATACAACATAAAGATTGTTGGAAATAAATTATTGTATTGTCTTGTAAAGCTTGAATCGGGGCGTTGCAAATTGCCCAATTGATTTCCTGTGATATTGGTATTTTCAAATCTCAACCCCGTTTGGAAAGAAAATTTCTTACGATTGAAATTATAGTTTAGATAAGCTGCATTAATATTCTCTTTGTAAGAGAAATGATTGGAAAAATCATAATTAGGAATTTGACTGCCATTGGCTTCATCAAAAAAATTAGCAATATTATTGGTATTGACATAGCTCGATTTTATCCCAGCTTCAAAGCGGCCACCATTCTTGAGTGGATTTAAATAATCCACTTTGATGGCCCAAATATCAATATCCGAAGGCAAATCACTGATTAAATTTGTTTTGGAAATAAAATTATTACTGGCATCAAAAATACTATTCAATAAATATTGATCAGTAACGCCATGGTATCCAACATAATCTACATTTGTCGAGATTTCCCTTCCGCGCTCATTAAGCTTGTAAGAATAATTCAGGTTAACTGACTGATTATTGAATTTCCGTTGGGATGGACTAAATGCTTGAACCAAGGATTGTAATTGTGCACTCCCATCCCCTACTTCAGCTTTATTGGTAGTGGTGGTATTATTCAAGTTAACAAAGCCGTTTAACACCAAGCCAAACGTAGCTTTCTTATTAATATAATAATCAAACCCAACTTTACCATTGAACCCTTTTGACTGGCGTTGAATAAATGAGTTCTGATTAAATGTAGAATTTAAAACTGTAGTATTGGGCTTAAAATATTGACGTTCAATAAATAAATCTTGATACGACTGATTGATATTATAACTCAAATTGGTAAAGAAATTGATTTTGTTGATTCGATAATTTACATTGAAACTATTGTTACTTCTAGCATACACCCCTTGTCCATAACTGGAATTAATACTGCCATTAATGCCTTTAGTTTTGGTACGCTTTAATTTCAAATTGATGATTCCTGCATTGCCCGCCGCATCATATTTTGCTGGTGGATTAGTCATGATTTCAATGGTTGCCAAAGTACTGGATGGCAATGATCGTAAATAGTTGGCCAAATCAGCCGCTGTTAAATAAGTGGGTTTGTCATCAATAAAAACCATCACCCCCTGCTTTCCCCTTAAACTGATATTGCCATTAATGTCTACTTGAACGCCTGGCGATTTTTCCAACACTTCAAGCGCATTGGTACCAGCATTAGAAATCAACGCTTCTGGGTTAATCACCGTGCGATCAATTTTTTTCTCCACAAATGGCAATTTACTGGCAACAATTACTTCATCAAGTGTATTACCAGCTCTTGTTAACAATTGAATCGCTTGTAACTTAACAGATGATTGCTCACCATTTAAATGGATGATTGGACTATAATATTTAGCCGCAGTTTGGTATACAACAGAAATAATAAAGTCGCCACGCTTATTAGTAATAATCTCAAATTGACCAATACTATCCGTTATAACAGCTTTTACCAATACACTATCTTTCGATTGCAACAGGGTAACTATTGCACCTTCAGCATTCATTTTTTCGGGAGTTCTTACGGTCCCAGAAATTGTTGATTGTGCAATTGAAGACAAAGAAATTGATAAACAAATTGTCAATATAATAAAATGAAGGATCCGTCTCATGAAGCAGTATTTTCCAGTTTAGTAGGCTTTGAAAACAAAACCAATGGAAAATAAATCCAAAAAGACCGGAATAAAAGGGCATTAATGGATAAGTGGTAAAAAACAAGCAATATTCAAACCAAACAGATTATTTAATCAACGCCCCATACAAAATCTCCACCGGATGCAACGCAACTTCACTGGTACCATCTTTAATTTGATGTCTACATGAAGTACCTGCTGCAGCAATAATAGTTTCTTTAGCTTTATTTCGAACCGCAGGAAATAATACCAGCTCCCCTACTTTTTGAGATACTTCATAATGTTCTTTTTCATAACCGAATGAACCGGCCATTCCACAACAACCTGATGGAATAATTTCAACAGTATAATTTTTGGGTAAAGACAAAATTTGTTTACTGAAGTCTTGGGAAGACAACACTTTTTGATAACAATGCCCATGAATGGCAATATGTTTAGCATCTGCAGTAAATGAATCTGCATGAATTTGACCAGCATTTATTTCACGTGCAATAAATTCTTCAATAGTAAAACTATATTGGGCAAGGTGGATTGCAGCTGCCTTATTTTCGGGGCTCGCTAAATCTTTGTATTCATCTCTAAGTGTTAGCAAAGCCGAAGGCTCAATGCCCACGATGGGCATATCCGCAGAAACCAATGGTGACAATAACAGAATATTTTGATTGGCAATTGCTGCTGCTTTACGCAATAGTCCTTTTGACAAATAAGATCGACCACTTTCTACATGTTCAGGAATAATCACTTGATAACCCAACTGCTCCAATAATAAAATGGCTTTTTCTCCAATAGAACTATCTAAGAAATTCGTAAACTCATCACAGAAAAAATATACATTTTTTTTTTGCGAACCCACCCTTTTTTTATGCCAACCTTGCAATGTTTTTGCACCTAGTAAAGGCATGGATCGATCTGGATGAAAGCCAACCAATCGATTAGCCATTTTACGAATAGCAGTTGTCCCGAAAATGAAATTATAGATTGGCCTAAACAAAGAAGCCAATTTCATTTGTGCGGCAAAATTTCCCACCAATTTAGACCTGAATGGAGTGCTATTTGCATCATAATATTGTTGCAAGAACTCTGCTTTCATTTTGGTAATATCTACACTTGATGGACATTCAATTTTACAACCCTTGCAACTCAAACACAAATCCATCGCTTCTTTTATTTCTTCATGATTATAAGGAGTTGCATCATTGGGATCACTTAGGAATTGTCTCAAGACATTGGCCCTTGCCCTTGTGGTATTTTTCTCGCTACGAGTGGCCATAAAACTTGGGCACATTAATCCCCCACTTATTTCAGACTTTCTACAATCGCCAGATCCTGAACATTTTTCTGCTAATCGCAAAATGCCTTCATCCGCAGAAAAATCAAACAAGGTTTTACCCAAATTAATGGGCTGATTTTGTTTCATTCGAAAATGAGTATCCATTGCAGGCGTATGAGTAATTTTTCCTGCATTAAAAACCCCTTTCGGGTCAAATATTTTTTTAACCTGCTTAAACAAATCATTGGTTTCCTCACCCACCATGGATGCAATGAACTCCCCTCTTAGTCTTCCATCGCCATGCTCACCTGATAAAGATCCATTGTACTTTTTAACTAATGCAGCAGTGTCTTTGAGTATTGCCCTAAACTGTTGAACCCCTTCGCTTGATTTTAAATTAAGGATAGGTTCTACATGCAATTCTCCTGCACCTGCATGTGCGTAATAAGATGCCGTTACTCCATGTTCTGCCAACAGTGCTTGTAAATCTTCAATATATAAGGGTAAATCATTGGTAGATACTGCACAGTCTTCAATTAAGTTTACTGGCTGTGCATCTCCTCTTAAATTTCGCAACAAACCCAATCCTGCTTTTCTAATATCCCAAGCATATTTGGTATCAGCATTATATAATACTGGGAATGCATATCCCAATGATGCAGCGGTTAATGCTTCAATAGTAGTAGTAATTTTTTGATCCAATGCTGCTTTGGTTTCTTCCATGAATTCTACCATCAACAATGCCGCAGGATCACCTTCAATAAAGAATCGATTCTTTTGGTATTCAGGATGACCAATGGTAAAATCCATAATCATTTTATCTACCAATTCTGAAGCCATGGGCCCATGTCTTAATGCTTCAATATTGGCATATAATGATTGACTTAAAGAAGTACAATGCACCACTACTAATCCTACTTCTTTAGGTGGCAGCGGCAATAAATTCAATTTTAATTCGGTAATAAAAGCCAATGTGCCTTCTGACCCTGCGAGCAGTTTGCATAAATTAAATGGACTGCCGTTATCTATAAACGGATGCATCTCTATCAAAGCATCCAATGCATATCCAGTATTTCTTCTAACAACTTCTTTGGAAGGAAAATTTTGATGAATAAGTGTTTGATTTTGTTTTTGTTGTAAGAGTTCAAAAAGACTTTGATAAATATTCCCTTCTAAACCATTCGAATGAACAGCATCCTGTAAATCAATATCTTTAAAAACAGCAGTAGATCCATCACTTAAGATAACAGTAGCTTCTATCAAATGATCGCGTGCAGAACCCCAAACTATACTATGTAAACCACAGGAATTATTACCCACCATACCTCCAATCATAGCTCTATTAGCTGTTGAGGTTTCAGGTCCATACATCAACCCAAATCCCTTTAGGTAATGGTTTAAATCGTCTCTAATTACGCCGGGCTGCACCCTACACCACCGCTCTTCTATATTCACTTCAATCATTTGATTAAAGTGTTTGGAAATATCTACCACAATTCCATTACCCACTACTTGGCCCGCTAAGGAAGTACCTGCTGCTCTTGGGATAATTGTAATGGAATGGGCATTTGCAAAGCTTATGATGGTTTTAATATCTTCATCGTGTTGGGGTATTGCAACGGCCAATGGCTTCTCTTGATAAACTGAAGCATCCGTTGAATAAGCCATCAACTGCATTTGGTGTTCTGCACTTAAATCATAGTACAGTTCTCCTGATAATCTATTAGAAAGTTGTTCCAGCAATTGTTTCATTAAAACCTAAATTGGGCAGAAATATACAAATTCCTTCCCATACCATTAATGCCACTTCCATGCATTCTATAATCAGCATTAAAAATATTCGTTAATCCTGAACGAAATTGAACTCCTAACAATTTTGTTGATGCATGAAAATGAAGAATACCAAAGCCAGGGGTTCCTCCTTTAGGAATACGATTATCGTCTTTATCTCCTTGTGCTAATCGATTTTGGGTTGAAGCATAAATATATTCAAGACTAAATTGAATATTTGACTGTGTCCATTGAATAAAAGTTCTTCCATTGAATGGGGGTATTCTTCGCATTGGTTCTGCTCTGGAAGTATTTTGTCCAAATGAATACGCACCATTACTACTAATCAATAGCTTTTTTGTCAACGCAATTTGCAAATCGTATTCTAACCCTTTTATAAATGACTCTTGATTATTCTCTTTAATATATACATTGTACCCGCCTACTTGTTGACCAACTAACTGAATGCGATTGATAATATTGGTTAAATGCATATAATAAAATGCCATAGACAATTGCACTTTTTTAGTGTGGATTTTATACCCCAACTCTGTATTAAAAGTTTTTTCTGGCTTTAATCCATAAGCTGGCACTTCGTACCTAAAATCAACTAAACCCAGTGTACCCATATCGTCAATATTAGGGGCTCTATATCCAGTACTATAAGAAGCATACAACGATTGAGTTTTGCTTATTTGATACAATAATGCTGCATTAAATACCAAGGAAGAGGGTTTTACTATTGCAGTATCCACCTCAATTTGTAGCGCGTTGTATCTAACTCCTGCTTCTATCGTAAACTTACCCAATGCAAGATGATGTAAACTATATAAAGAGAAATTTTGCATGCTGGCATTATTGGGATATAAGCCACGCTGATTCACAGTTGCCCCATTAGTAATAGCTATCTGCTGTTTTGCACTTGTTACTCGATCGGCATAATACTCTACACCTGAATTAGCAGTCCAATTAGGATTTATAACTGAAAAAATATCAGCAGTAAGCCCTAAAGTATTCACCCGATCATCTTCTATGAATCGATTTGCATTTCTATTTCTCCAATAATTTCTGCGTTCTTTGTTTATTTGTGATGAAGCTGTGAAACTTAATTTAGACAAAAGCAGATGCTGCGTTTTCCCTTCCATTCTTAAATAGCTCAAACTCCTTTTTTGTGGATCAAATTGGTAATATGCAAAATTTTCTAAAGCCACCCGATGATAAAGCGGCACATTATTTTGTTGCATTTGTTGATGTGCAGTTGTGAGCAACCATTGATTGTTTAATTGCCATTTAAATTTGGCATCAAAAGCATTTTCTTTATACCCACTAGGGTGTTGAATCCCAGTGGTGTCCCCACCTGGCAAGTCACCAAATTTTCTTGCTGTATATCCTATTTGCAATGCAGTTTTAGCAGTACTGTAAACCAACTCTGCTCTCCCTGTATATTCAGCATCATTACTCAATACCCTTCCAATAATATTTCCTGACCATTTAGCTTTTTCGGAAAAACCAGGGTCTTTCGTAAATACTTGTATCACTCCTCCCATGGCATCAGAACCATACTGAACAGAACCTGTACCCCTTGCAACTTCTATTGATCCAACAGAAAATAAATCAATCGTATTAAAGTATTGATTAGGCCCATATCTATAGGTAGCATTATTCAAACGTATTCCATCAATCATTAATAAATTTTGATTCCCTGTTAATGAACGAACAAAAGGAGACCCACCACCATGATTGGTCTTTTGAACAAATACGCCAGCAGTTCCAATCAATGCTTCAGGACTTGTTCTTGGCTGGAATTGCTGCAGTCCTTGAATTGACAATTTGCTTACAGAATAAGGACTCAATAAACTAGCCTGTTTATTTCTAGTTGCAGTGACCATTACATCTTGCAATAAAATAGCACTATCATTTTGAGCATAAGTTGGAAAGCTCACTGTAAAAACTACAAGCGTAAAGATTAATTTTCGCATCATATTACTTTCTAATAATGGCTTGTTTTTGTTGGCGATAATGATCGGCACGCATATCTTCTAGCTTATCCATTTCAGGTCCTTTGATAATTTTATTCCAGTCAATAGTAGTCTTGTATTTTTTCATTGCTTTGTATACATCAAAAATACGTGTGTCGTGCATTTCTAATGTATACGGTGTAAAGTCTGGCTTGTCGGTAAAAAAGTCTTGCAATAAAGTGGCGGTCACATCGTATTGATTTACATATGGCACTCCAGCAATATTGTAAATCGTTTTTAAAATAGATCCAAAATTAGCATGTGTATTACTGATATGCCTTTTTTTAACATATGGGCCAGCCATCATTAAAATAGATCGATGGGCATCAATATGATCTACCCCTCCCTGTGGATCATCCTCAGTAATAATGACCAACATGTTTTTCCAATACTTAGTTCTAGACAAGAAATGAAGTATTCTACCCAATGCTAAGTCATTATCTGCCATAAACGAGTGCGCACTTGTATATCCATCTTCTGGTCTTGCTTTGGCTATATGATCATTGGGCAATTGAATGGCCACCAAATTGGGCATTTCAGCTTTACCTGTAATCCACATGCGTGTAAATTCTTTTTCGAACTGATTGGCCCTGTACTGATCGGGTATATTGGTATTGTATCCTGGATAGTTTCTACTTGTTTTTGGGAATAATGCTTTTTGCATCGGCACCATCACACCATGCCCTGCTCCTGTTGCTGTATCATACCATTCTTCTCTAACATGTGCTGTTTCATTGGCTTCACCAAAATTATAGAATTGCTTCTTCTTTCTCTCAAAAGCCTCCCAAATACCTCCTGCTTCTGCAAAGTCTTCTGGATCCATACTGCCGGTTGATCCTGGGAATCTTCTTCCTGGGGCTGTAGAGAATAACTTAGCTGTTTTACTCACACTTGAATTGGTTTCAACCCACTCATTGGGTATCACTCCCATCATCCAATGGTGTCCATGAATACTTGCATCACTATCACAATAAAAATTATCACTAAATGCAAACTGATGAGCAATTTTATGATGATTTGGAGTAACCCGCATCCCTTTGAACCGCTCTCGTTGATTCGCCAACAATGTATAGGCATTGTTTACACCAAATCTAGCCAAGGAACTATCGCCCTTCGCTTCTTTAATTTGTCCAAATACTTCATCATAGGTTCTATTCTCTTTGGTGATGTAAACAATGTATTTAATTGGACTTTGATACGCCCCTGGCAATGGAGGTAATGGATTTTGATTGAGTGCTACTGTTGATCTAAAAAAAGTATTAGACAATGCTGTTGCTGTATATTTTGATAGCTGAGTAGAATCTGGCATCGCTACTTTATGAAAAGAACCTAATTGCAAATCACTGATAAAAGTTCCCTGTATGGGTTTCTTATAACCAGCACCTCCATTAGGACCTGCTCCTAAACCTCGTGCGGTAATGATATAGATTTCCTTTTCATCCTTACCTAACATAACTCTAGAAGGGCCCCATCCCGTAGGAATTAAGCCGATTGTTTTTGAAGACTCAATATCTATTACTGCCACTGCATTAAATCCTAATAAAGCAACAAATAATTTTTTCTCGTCATTACTCAATGTTAATCCAAATGGCAATAACCCCCTGAATTGATCAATTGTTGTACTTACTTTAATCGGAATATGGCCTACTATTTTTTGAGTAGTATAATCAATCACACTAATATTATCATTGGTTGCATTAGAAATATATGCGTATTTTTTCCCTACAGCAATAGAGTTAGGGCTTGCACCACCAACCACTTCGATGTCTTCAATTAATTCTCCAATTTGATGGCCAGTCTTTAATTTACTCAACACTTTGTTGGTTTTCAAATCTATCACAAACACACTCATTGCCTCAGGTGAATTAGGGCTGCCAACACCAGGAATTTTTTTTCCATCTATAACCGTTCCATTAATGGATTCCTTCGTATTATCTCCATAAGGGTGATGAGGAATAGTTAATGAATCATAATTTTTTTCAGTCATTCCTTCTACCAATGGATATGCATACATTCCTACATTAGCTACAAAAGCAAATTGTTTATTAGGACTTATAGACAAACCAAATGGAAGGCGCCCGCAAGGTATAGATGCTTCAATTTGTTTGGTACTAAGATTAATTCTTACCATCCTATAATTGGCTTTATCTAATACCAACAATTCATTTTTCTCTTCATTAAATAACAAATCTGAAGTAAAACTGTCTTCAAATAAATCCTTACCTATTTTACCATTCAATGAAATAGAATCTAAGCGTTTCATGGTATTAATATCATAAACTAATACTGCTCCATTATCTCCTCCACTTAAATAGACAATATTTGAAGTCTTGCCAAAATCTACACCTAAAAAAGATCCGTTCGAAAAAGGAGAAGTAATTTTATTATCATAAGAAGGCACCCTAGTAGAATTCATGGTTTCAATGTCGATAATGGTAATTACACCATTATGTAGGGTAACTGCTTTTTTACCATCTGGCGAAACACGCATTCCAAATGGGTCATGAGTTATCCGAATCATTTCGCCTGCTGGGCTGATATATCTTCCACTGGGTAATACAGAAATTCCTTTTTCTTGAATACGAGCATATTCAAATTTCCCAGGCACTTCTAAAATAGAAACCAATTTGGGTTGCTGTGCATTTATTTGCAGAACAGTACCCATCAAAATAACTAAAAAGAAAAAACTTCGCATGAGATAAAGTTAATGGATATAATAATAAATGAGGTGAATGCATCAGCATCCACCCCATTGAACGAAAACTAAAACTGAGAAAAAACTATTTTGCAATCCATACTAATGTATTAATATCATCCACACCTTGTCTTGTAACAGCAGCAGCTCTATTAGCAGCATTTAATGCTTGTTCTGAGAGTGGATAAATAAATCTTACAGGAACCTTATTATTATTCAAATTGTCTAGACCAGGAACAATCACAGGCATACCCGTTCTTCTCCAATCAAACCATCCTTCTAATCCATTAAAAAATAATGAAACCCATTTTTGAAGTGCAATTTTTTCTAACTTTTCTGTACTTGAACCTGTATAAGCAACTGCAGGTTGTGTATAGTAAGTTGGAGGAGGAGTAACATTGATTCCATAAGACGCTGGAACCATTGAGGCGTAGTAAGCAAAATTAGCTTGTATCCCATTTGTATAGTAGGTTTGAGCAGTAGTAGAAGTAGAAATCATTCCTTTTTCCGCTGCTTCAGCTAATATAAATTGTAGTTCTGAATAGTTCATAATGATGCCTCTAGCCACATTCGGCAAAGCAGGAGTTTGACCATTGTCATTGCATACTAAGCATGCATAACTAAAACCAACCCTAGACACCCCCTGAGGTCCCCCATTAAAATTTAAAGCAGCCACATCTCCTAAGCCATTCGGAATACCTTCAATTTTAGGACTCCCAGCAACCACTGACTTTTGAGAAGGTCTACCAAAAACGGCTAACCTCGGATCATTGATTGCGGACAAACGATCGCTTAAAGTTTTACTCACTCTAATTTCATCAAAAGAACCAACTCTTGCGTCGTACAAAGGCCATTGATTAGCAGGCACGTCTGCTAAATATTTCAATTCAGCATTGTCATCATTTGAAGTCATCAAAGGATTCAAAGTGCTGTTAGAAACGATGGCTTGCATATCTGCATTAACCGATTTCTTTTTAGACAAACGCATTAATAAACGAAGTCTTAGAGAATTAGCCAATTTTTTCCATTTAACCACAGAACCAGCAAACAAAATATCTCCAGAAATTGCTTCATTACTGGTACCTAAAATATCATTTGCTTTTTTCAGGTCTGCTAATAACCCTGTGTAAATTTCTTCTTGGGTATCATATTTAGGCAAATAAATACCGTTCGTTTTTGCTTTTGTTGCTTCTGAATAAGGAATATCACCGTATGCATCCGTAGCCATAGAAAACAACCAACTCTTTAATATTAATGCAACGCCAAGATAATTTTGTTGCACTGGAGCATTTGCGCTTGCTAAGTCAATAATGTTTTGAACATTACGCATGTTACCATACACATTGTTCCAAATGCCATTCTTTTCGCCCCATAAATAACGATCTTCATTTACGAATTGAATTTTTGCTGTGTACTGTACCAATAGGTTACCTGTTCCCCAAGCTTGACCTACTTGCTCGTTAATGGCACTCTTAATAATCCCAGATAAGAGTAAATTAGGGGTCACTTTGGTGGGAACATTGGGATTGGTGTTTACTTCTGTAAAATCTTTTGTACAAGCATTCAATAAGAATAAAGAGAATGCTGTAAAGACTAAATATATTTTTTTCATTGTTGTCTTTTTAATGTTTTAGAATTTCATGCTAAGGTTAACACCAAAGCTTCTAGATGAAGGAATAGACATATGTTCAATTCCTGGTAATGCTGTTCCACCTGTGAAAGACATCACTTCAGGATCAACATGCGGAACATTAGACCATAGCGCTAAATTTCTTCCCACAAAACTTAAGGTTGCTGCTTTAAATGGAGTGTTTTTAAGTACTTGTGCTGGAAAATTAAAGCCAATTTGTAGCTCTCTTAATTTAACGAAAGAAGCATCGAACATTACTCCTTCTGCAATATTTCTTCCTGCAGTCCATGCTGTATGCCATTCTCTAGCTGTTCTTTTTACATTATTCTCTACATACTGACCATTCACTAACATTACCCCCTTACCAATTACTCCATTTCCTGGCTTAGTTAAATCATATCCATCTGCACGACCTTCTAAAGTTTCAATCATAATTCCACCTTCTCTTCCTACTGTTTGAGTATGAGAATATATCTCGCCGCCCATTCTTATATCAAACAAGAAACTAAGTTTGAAATTCCCATAGGTAAATGTATTATTGATACCCGCCAACCAATCTGGATTATAATTACCCATCTTAATTCTTTCAGTTGTCCTTACTGGTCTACCATTACTGAAAACCATTTGACCTACAAATTTACCAGTGGCGTCGTAGTGTGCTCCTGCAGGATTGGTGTTTTGGACACGAGCAAATCCAATACCATACATATCGCCCATTCTTTCACCCACTCTAGCTTCTATGCTTACACTACGGTTAGCCATTACTAAATTGGTTAAACCATCAGACAACGCTACTACTTTACTTCTGTTGCTAGAAAAATTTAAATCAACTGTCCATCTCAAACCATTCTTCTTCCCTACTACTGGAACTAAATTCAACATAGCTTCAAATCCATAGTTCTTAATTAAACCAGCATTAATTGATCTAGTACTGTATCCTGAAGTTTGAGAAAGAGGAATATTGATGATCTGATTCTTGGTATTACTTTGATAAAAAGTAAGGTCTAATCCAATTCTATTATTCAATAACTTAATTTCAGTTCCAATTTCAAAAGCTGTACTTATTTCAGGTTTCAATGACAGGTTAGCTAATCGGTCTGTTTCACTATAAATCTGCGCAGTACCAAATGCAGTACTAGGATTATACGCTTGTGTAAAAGTGAATGGATCAGTGTCATTACCTACTTGAGCCACACTTCCTCTAACTTTAGCGAAATTGATTATTTCTGGCAACTTAAACATATCGCTGACTACCGCACTCAAAGCAGCAGATGTATAGAAAAATGAATTCTTTTCAGATCCCAATGCTTTTAATTCAGCTGGTAAAGTAAGCGCACTACTCCAATCATTCCTACCAGTCATTTCAAGGAATAAATAATTTTTATACGATACCTGAGCAGCACCATACAAACTGTTTACTCTTTTTTCAGATACTGTTTGTGCTACATCAACTGGAACTCTATTGTTAGTCAATTTGTAAATGCCAGGGATATTTAATTGTCCCGCATTTACTTCATTAAAATCGGCCTTTTGCCTTGTTTGGTTTCCACCAAAAGAACCTGAAACAGTGAAATCTGAATTTATTTTTTTGTTTGCCGACAATAAAAAGTCAGTATTCCTTTCCTCAGTAATGATTCTTGCTTCTCTATATTGTCCAAATGGAAAACGCTGAGTGCTGAAACCTCTTTTATATGCTCTTACTTCAGAAGCATAATCAGTAGCAGCTCTTAGTTGTAAACTCAACCAACTTGCTAAATCATACTTTAGAGTAATATTTCCTATTATACGATCTAAAGCTTGACCATTGGTATTTTCATACATGGTTAAATAAGGATTATCATGGTAGTTATAGTTCCAACCGAATTGTCTAATACCTTCTAATCCCGGCTGCCAAAGTCTTTTCATATCAGACAACTTAACAGACCTTGGGAACCAACTGGTAAATAAATACATTATGTTCTCGGTTCCATAACTAATTGAAGGTCTATTACCACTATTACTTTTGATATATGATACAAATGCACGAGCAGAAAACTTATCCGTTAAATTATAACCACCGCTGAAAGAAACAGTGTTACGCTTTAAGTCTGTATTAGGGACAATACCTGTTTGATCTAAATTGGTGTAAGACAATCTGAAATCGCCTTCTTTGTTGCTTCCTACTAATGCAACGTTATTGGTAATTGTTCTTCCTGTTTGAAAAAATTTTGCAACACCATCAATATCTGGCAACCATGGAGTTGGTGTAATCACACTTCCCGCAGGTGCATTTAAATCTCCACCTAAAAATGGAATCACCTGTCCATTTAATGTTCTTGGTGAATTAAATTGAGGATACAATTGTCCATTAAATGCAGGGCCCCATCCTTCATCGGTACCATCCGTTAAGCCAGCACCTCCTCCATTCACAAATGCAAATGGCCCACCATTACCATTTCCTTGACCATATACATTTTGAAACTCTGGAAGCTTTAAAGCATTTTCAAAAGTCAAATTCGAATTTACTTCAACCCCAATACCCTTGCTGCTTTTCCCTGATTTTGTTTTGATAACAATTACACCATTTGCAGCCCTAGAACCATATAATGCAGAAGCCGCAGGCCCCTTCAAAACGTTGATACTTTCTACATCATCTGGATTAACAAATCCTGCGCCATTACCAAAATCAACTTCCATATTACCCCTCCCATTAGCACCAACAATTGAGTTGCTAATAGGAACCCCATCAATTACATATAAAGGTTGATTTTTATTTAAATCTACTGAACGCTCTCCTCTAATGGTAACTCTTGCAGAACCACCAATGCCTGAATTTCCACCCACAACAGTAACCCCCGCAATTTTACCTGCTAATTGGCTTACTATATTTGACTCACGCGCAACTGTTAAGCTCTCTCCTTTGATTTCTTGTGAAGCGTAACCTAATTTTTTCTTTTCTCTTTTAATACCCAAAGCTGTAACAACCACTTCATCTAATTCAGAAGTACTTGTACTTAATTGAATAAGCATTAGATTGTTATTCACTACGATGGTTTTGTTGGCATACCCTACTGAGCTAATAGTGAGCTGATCGCCAGCATTAGCAACAATTGAAAAACCACCTTTTGCATCAGTTGTTGTATTCAGTTTAGTTGTTACAACTGTAATAGTTGCACCTACAATAACATTACCTGTACTGGCATCAGTTACATTTCCTTTGATCATATTCTGCGCCATTGCAGAAAATTGAAAAAGCAATAATGCCATCATGTACATTATTGCTTTGAGGAATTCATTTTTTACTCTCATAATAGATTTGGTGTTTGAGTCACAAACCTATCATCACAATGTTAACTCAATGTATTGTTAATGTTAACTGATTGTTTTATATTCAAATAACTTCTTCAATCATTTTTTCAGCAACAGCAAAACTTAATGTCATACCTGCTCCACCTAATCCATTCAAAATGTACACATCATTAATTGGCTCACTGAAAAACCAAGATGATCCATCAGTCATTTTTGGATAAACACCATTCCATGTTTGTGTTAATTGCCAAGACTCGGCGTACATAAAACGATTCAAATATTGCAAAATCAACTGATTAATATATTGTTGATCAAAAGGCTCAAATGTGAAACCATATTCATGTGAATCACCTACTGTTAATTCACCGGCTTCATGTTGAGAAACCATGACATGTATCCCATGCTGAATATACTCTGGCATTTCAGATACAATTTTTTTGCGTAATGCCGACAAAGATGGCGCTTGCTTAAAACTGTTGTAATGCAATAATGATAGCCCACCACAAACTGATGTACCAATGGATTGATGCATTGGCAAAATCATCCTCATCATTTGTAATTTACATTTTACAATTGGCAAAGCATTAAATGAAGCCGGGAATAAAGTTTCAATATCAGGGCCACTACAAACAAATATTTTATCCGCATTAAATACTAAATGCCCTGATTTAACATACCCAACACCTACTTCTTGAACAGTATGATTCCATAAAAAATCAACTCCTGAAAACGCATTTAAAAATTCGCTTACGTTAGCTACTGCAATTCTTGGATCAACAATCATTTCATCACTTGAAAACAAGCCACCAAATAATTGATGCTGTTTTACTTGTGGGTATTTTACAGCAATCTGACTAGGATTCATCAAGCTGACTGGCCTACCTTCTAATTCAAATTGTGCAAATAATTCATTCAATACTGTCCATTCGTCTGCATTATAAGCCACATGCAAACTACCAGATTGATTATACCACATCCCCATTCTATCAGATATATCTTTCCAAATGCTTACAGACTTTTTTGCCAACTGATACAATTCTCCATCAGGCTGACCAATTGGCCAAACCATACCAAAATTTCGAATAGAAGCACCAACCGCTTTTTCGGTTCTTTCTATAACCGTCACTTTATAACCGTTATCAGCGAGTGCTTTCGCTGTTGCCAAACCCACTATACCTGATCCAATAACAATGGCTGTTTTTTTCACACAACTTGATTTATAGATTTGAAAAATTTTAAATGACCTACAACTGTAAATAGTATTAATACAATTCCAATAATTGCAGTACCAATAAACAAAATAGAAAAAAAGTTTACCCAACTAAATTGAAATTCAACAAATGTTTTTAACAACAAAACGATAACCGTTCCTAAATAACCAAACGCATCTGCGATATACATCACAAACCCAACATTGCCTTTAACAGCATATGTGGAAATCATTCTTTCAAAATACAAACAATTAAAAGGTAAATATGCTAAGTACAATCCAGTAGTTGATAAGATCATCCAAACAATTGGACTCAGTAATTGCTGGTGAAAAAAATAAGTAGCAAATAAAGTCAATAACAATCCAAGCATCACTAAATAATGCGTATAAACAAATGCTTTTAGATTAGATTGAATAGTAAAAAAAGAGGCAATTACTATTAGTACTATCAGGGTAATAATTGAACTAGTTTGCACAAAAATACTTGCATCAGCTATATACCCAGTTTCTGTCCATAATTCATTCGCAAAATCTTCACTAAAATCTCTCACAATAGTAAACAACATATAACTGATGACAATTGGAACTAAAAGCCAGCCGAATTTTAAAATAAATTCCTGCCGTTCTGCCTTAGTCATTGGTGTACGAGCTGTTCTAACTAAAATATCAGCGTCATTTGGTTGAGGTGTTTGCTTAAGTAACCAAAGTGCAAATAACATCGGTATCAAGAAAATACCACCCGCCACAAACGGCATCCAGAAATCGTGTACATCAATATTAATCAATAACCATTTACCAACCGTTTTTGCCAAACCAGAAGCAAAAATAAAACTGCTAGCCAAAAATGCACCCATGATTTCAGTCGTTTTTCTGCCTTCCAAAAATCCAAAGACCAAACCAAAGACCATACCTAATGGCAAACCATTTAAGAACATGCAAACGATATTATAAGGTGCAGGTATAATGGCAAATAAGAACAGTGCTAACCATGCCGTTATAATACAGATTAAGATTCCTTGAATTCTATGCTGAGGTTTCATGGAAGCAATTACACGAATGCCGATAAACTTACTAAACATATAACCAATCACTTGTGCAATGACTAGGCAAACTTTGTAGGGTATCCCTAAAAAAGTCCATTGTTCATAAAGACCAACAGTAAAAGGCTTTCTGAATCCATACATGCCTGTATATACTACAAATGCTGCAAAAGACACAACCAATAACAATAAAGCTGGTGAATGCTTTAGCTTTTGTTTAATTAACGTATTTTCTCTGATGGTAAAAAAACTCATGAATGAAGTAGTAGAATCAGATCAGACAACTGATGAATAATATGATTAGGTTCTGCCAACTGTAACATATTTACATCATGTGCACCTGTTGTAATCCCGATGGTTAATCCACACCCAGCATTTTTCCCCTCCTCAATGTCTATGATTGAGTCTCCCACTTTCACAACAGTAACTGATTCTTCAATCCCAAATTGTTGCATAGCAAAATCAATCATATTTGGAGCAGGTCTGCTAATGGACACATCAGATGCTGTAATTAACCCATCAATTTGCTCTCCAACCAACCACCCTAAGCGTTGAATCAATTGTTCTGCTGTTGAACGATCGTATCCAGTATTTAAAATAACTTTTATCCCCATTTGCTTTAAGTATGCAAATACCATTTCTGCACCAGGCATTGGTAAAATGGGCGCATGAGTATAAGCATCTTTTAGTTTTACTTTAAACAAACTATGCAAAGAAGCAGCTGTCAATTGTGGAGCAAAAACACCCAATTCAATCAAAATATCTTTAAGGGCCATTTTCTTTTCCTTGCCGGCACCAATGGCCAATACCATTTCAAGACTGCAATCGTAGCCATCATCTACTAACGTCTGATGCAAGATTTTATACACTAAATTCTGCTCATCTACTGTAGTACCTGCCATATCAAATACCACCATTTTATAATGACTACTCATATTATTCTATTTGGCTTTTTTGTAAATGACGTACCATCATTTCTTTGTATTCATCAAAAGATTCAGGAAGCTGCTTGTTTTCAATCTTAGCTTCTTCATCAATTTTTCGAATGGCAATGATGTCTTCTAAGTAAGGGTTTTGTTCAAATACTCCAGCTTCATAGGAAGTCATAGGGCCGCCTTGATAAGCTAATGTTTGTAAACTGGCTTCCGATAGAAGGGCTAGGTATTCAGGATATTTAAAACAGAGATAACGCTTAGCTGGCACGTGTAATGCTACAGCTTGAACCACTCTTTCAGAAAAGCCTCTTGAATGCAAAAAAGAAGCACCCAAAAATTCATGGTCTTGTAAACCCAAACCACCCATATTATTATATTGGGTGGTAGGCACACAAATATGTCCAATGTCGTGCAATAAAGCGGCTAGAATCAATTCTTCTCCTAATCCTTTTTCAGCAGCAAGTTCAGCACTTTGAACCATATGTTCCAGTTTTGTAACTGGTTCGCCAATATATTCTGACCCACCTTTTGAAAGTAAAAGTTCGATGATTTCATCAGCAATTTCTGAGGCAATAAATCTTTCCATTAGGATTGTTTAAACAAACCTATTGAAGAGTAACTGCAAGAAATGATTTTACAGATTAATAAAACATGAAGGAATTGTTAGCAAATAGTTACTGAATTAGTTTAACTGCTTTGCCCACTAAAACATCTGCATCATTCGCAACAACAAAATAACCATTGGTTCTCCAGATTTGCCTGGCTATTAAAGCTTTAATTCTGTTTAAAATAAAATCTTTACTGCGCGAATCAATATTAGTGAAATTCAACCCTTCCTTTGCTGCATATTCTATGAAACGTTTCCATTGGGCTTCAGAAACTTTAAACTGAGTATTGAAAATTACAGCATCTTTAAATGCACTGTATTGGGCTCTATTGCTTATATAATCATAATAGGCAAAATCATTTAATGTACTAGTCATAAGCACTTGCAACACTGCTCTTGTGTACAATGAAGAATCAAATAATACCGTGGTATCGGGTGTAATCCCCCCGCCGCCAAAAACCATTTTACCTGCAGGCGTTTTATATTTTTTAGCAGTACGCAATAATGAATCTTTTTTTGTAGTAGAATCTGTACGATGAAAACGGCCTAGTAATTCATTGTTATACTTATCAATTCCTTCAGCATAAGACTTTTGAATATTTCTTCCTAAGGGAGTAAAATACCTTGCTATAGTTAAGCGAACCGCCGACCCATCGCTCAATTGAAATTGTTGTTGAACCAATCCCTTTCCAAATGAACGACGCCCCATAATGGTTGCTCTATCCCAATCTTGTAAAGCACCCGCTAAAATTTCACTTGCCGATGCAGAGGACTCATCAATTAAAACCACCAACTTTCCTTTTTCAAAAAGCCCAGGACGCTTGGCAGTGAATTCTGTTCTAGGGGTATTTTCTCCTTCTGTGTATACAATTAATTGATTGTCTTCTAAAAACTCATCTGCCATATCAACGGCTTCTTTCATTAACCCACCAGTATTTCCTCTTAAGTCTAAAATTAGGCTCTCCATTTTTTGCGCCTGTAATTTTTCTAGCTCGGTCATGAACTCTTCATACGTTCTTTCTGCAAATTTATTCAACCGTATAAAACCCACTTTAGGTGCAATCATATACGCTGCATCAACTGAACTTACAGGAATATTACCCCTAGTAATGGTTGCTTCTAACATTTTGCCAGCTCGCAAAAACTTAATTTTAACCTTAGAATCTGCTGGACCTCTAAACAATTTTCGAATGGCTGTTCCATCCAATTTTTTACCTGCAATAGCAACCGTATCATTCACAAAAATTAATTGATCACCTATCATTAATCCCACTTTTTCTGCAGGGCCACCTGAAATAACACTCATCACATTAACGGTATCGTTCATTTGTCGGAATTCTATACCAATGCCCTGAAAATTCCCCATAATATCTTCATTGGCTTCAGAAAGGTCTGAAGCAGGAATGTAAACTGAATGCGGGTCTAAATGTTTCAGTAATTCATTAGCTACTAATCCATTGATACTATCTTCTGAAACCTTATCTACGTATCGATTTTTAATCAATTCGGTTAACTCCTGAATGGAAGATCGAGTTGAACTTTTAAAGAATAAAGGAGACATGGTCTTTTCCTTTAATTGGAAGCCAATCAGCATTCCCACAATCATCACAATGGCAAATAAAACCGGTAGCAAAACCTGCAGTTTCTTAGAACCCATAAATACACATTAAATTATATGTCATGTAAGCATGCAAATATCTATATTTATTGCTGAATTAAACCTTTCCTATGCCTGCCATATTAATTGCCGATAGCGGCTCTACCAAATGCGAGTGGTGTTTACTAGTAAACGGCAAGAAAAAAACCGTTCTAACCCCAGCTATGAGCCCCTATTTTGTCACTGGAGACGAAATGGTTCAAATTTTATCCAAACAACTTTTACCCAAAATAAAAAATACGCCCATTGATCAGATCCATTTTTATGGAACAGGGCTTGGTAATCCAGCCAATATCGATATCATGAAAAAGGTTTTTAAAATCCTTTTTCCAAAAACTAAAACAGCCATCAATACAGATTTATTAGGTATTGCACGGGCTTCTTGTGGCCACAAAAAAGGGATTGCCTGTATTTTAGGCACAGGATCTAATGCATGTTACTACAATGGTAAAAAAATCGTTTCCATAAGCCCAGGCCTTGGATATGTTTTAGGCGATGAAGGATCTGGTGCTTATTTGGGCAAAAAAGTAATTCAGTATTATTTGTACAAAACATTTGATGAAGACTTGATGTCTAGGTTTCAGAAGCGCTTTGGAGAAACCCATGCTAGTATTCTCGAAAATATATATAAGAAACCCTTGGCAAACCGTTATATGGCTTCTTTTGCCATTTTTTTAGCAGAGAATAGAGGCCATTTTATGATAGAAAATATCATTGAAGACGGATTAAACGACTTTTTCTTCACTCATTTATACAAATTTAAAGAAAGCTGGACGCAACCTATCCATTTTGTGGGCAGTGTTGGATTTGGTTTTAGAGATGTTTTAAAGGAACTTTGCAATAGTTACGAGTTAGAATTGGGTAAAGTTTTAAAGACCCCAATGCCCGGTTTGGTGGCATTTCATAAACAATAAGCAATATGGGTAATTTCATAAAAGTTACAGAACAGGCTTCTAGGTACAATGACCTAGAAAAAATGAGCATTCAAGAAATTTTAACCAATATAAATAAAGAGGATAAAACAGTACCAGATGCTGTTGAAAAAGCCATTCCACAAATTGAAAAATTGGTTGCAGCTACTGCAGACAAAATGTTACAAGGCGGGAGATTATTTTATATGGGGGCTGGCACTAGTGGAAGACTGGGTATTTTAGATGCAAGCGAATGTCCGCCTACTTATGGGGTTCCTTATGGCTTAGTCATTGGCTTAATTGCAGGTGGCGAAAAAGCCATTACGCAAGCAGTTGAATTTGCAGAAGACAGTGCAGATGAAGGCTGGAGCGATTTGCAAAAACACTTTATTAACGACAAAGATGTAGTGATTGGGCTTGCTGCTAGTGGAACTACTCCTTATGTAATTGGCGCTTTAAAAGAATGTAGAAAAAGAGGGATTATTACTGGCAGCATTAGTTGCAATCCCAACTCACCTATTTCTGAAGCAGCAGATTTTCCGGTAGAAGTGGTTGTAGGACCAGAATTTGTTACAGGAAGTACGCGCATGAAAAGTGGTACTGCACAAAAATTAGTCTTGAACATGATTTCTACCGCCATCATGATACAATTAGGTCGTGTAGAGGACAATAAAATGGTCAACATGCAATTGAGTAATATCAAATTGGTAGACCGTGGCGTAAAAATGGTCATGGATAATTTGGGCTTAAGTGATTACGAAAAAGCAAAAGACTTGTTACTTAAATACGGCAGCGTTAAAAAAGCAGTTGAATCGGTAGGAAGCGAATAGTATGCATGAAATAGAACCTTTTTTCAATTGGAGACATATTTATGTAGCAGAAGAAGATAAACGCTCTCCCTTCTATGGACGCACTTATTCTGAGTTTGAATTTTCTCAAACAGTCTATAATTATTTTATTCATCCGCAATGGGACGATTTTGGTAGCAGAACATTATACCTTAAAATTATTTATGTAGACTATGAATTACAGTTTGCTATCATTGAATTGATAGGAGAATGGAATGATGCCATAGAAAATGACATCATGGAACTCAAGCGAGAAATCATTGATTTATTAGAAAAGGAAGGGATTTTTAAATTTATATTAATTGCGGAAAATGTATTAAATTTCCATAGCAGTGATAAAGAATATTATCAAGAATGGTTTGAGGAAGTAACGGATGAAAATGGTTGGATTGTAGCGCTGAATATGCCTGCAGCCACCCAACAAGATTTCAGAGGCAAGAAACTCCATTATTATATAGAATTAATGGATTTACCTGAATGGAGGGTATATAAACCTTATCATCTTTTCAAAAAAATTGATGACCAAATCAATCAACGCATTACCCTATGAACCAAGAAATTATTGACCTCTACGACGAGTATACCCATAAACCTTTAAGCAGACCAGAATTCATGAGTCGCTTGGCAATACTAACTGGAGGCATGGCCGCAGCATTAAGTATTTTGCCAATGATTGAAGTGAATGCAGCCAAAGCAAATATTACTGCAGAAGACGATTTAGAAATAGAAACCATTACTTATGAAG
>JBMLPQ010000288.1:0-12955 GCA_049242025.1 Sediminibacterium sp. | reverse complement strand
CTTCTAAAGTCATTTTAGCCATCAACTGATTGATGAATGCATTCATCTTAGCATCCTGTGCATTTAACACCACACTGAGAGAAAAAAACACAACCAACCCAATCCATTTTTTCATTGTTGTTTATTTATGCAATTGTACAATTTATTTAAACACTACGGTAGCAACAGACCCCGCTTTTAAAGTTAGGTTTGCCCATTGCTTATTATAGCCAATATACAAGCTATCCTTAGTAGTTCCATTATTCAGCAATATAAGGATTGTACTCCCTACAGGCGTCAAAAAAGCTACAGATTCAAAGTTTTGGGTACTATTACTTTGAATACGAACCGATCCTGGAGGTACAAACTTTGCCGCATGAGCAATAATATAATAAGCCACATTTCTAGTAACAGAAGATCCATTGATGGTTAATGCTCCTTTGCATTCCGTACAACCACCTGGGGTATGAGGTCCATACGAGCTATCATTGGCGAGGTTCCATTCTAAAGCAATTTTACTGTGGTGCTGCATAGAACCCAACAAAACGTTCTTTACATGCCATTTTAAATCGCCATCAAAACTTCCTTTGCTACCAGTCCACTGTTCGGTGAAGTATATATTTTTATTTGGATGGGCTTTTTTAACAGTCGACAAAGCGGATATATCGCCAGCATACAAATGAAAAGCAGATCCGTCAATATATCTGTTAGTAGCAGCATCATTTAAAATTTGAATAGGGAACTCAGGATGGTCGCAATTATGATCCCAAACTACAATCTTGGTTTTAATGGCATGCTTAGCAAACATAGGACCTAAATGGTTTTTAATAAATGCCCCTTGCTCATCAGCAGTCATTAACATACTCGGATTATTCCCACCATGTTGTGGTTCGTTTTGAATAGTAAGTGCATCAATAGAAATACCATTTGCCCTCATTGCCTGAATATACTTTACTAAATATCTTGCATACGCCCTATAATACTGGGGGATCAAACTCCCTCCCATGCTATTGTTATTCGTTTTCATCCAAGTGGGCGGGCTCCAAGGAGTAGCCATGAATTTTATGGAAGGATTAATTGCTACTATTTGTTTTAACAATGGAACTAAATGAATAGTATCTCTCGACAAATTAAAGCGCTGTAATAAAGTATCTGTTTCTCCTTTGGCCAAATCATTATAACTAAAAACGGATTCACTCAAATCGGAAGCCCCTACACTAATACGCAAATAGCTTATAGAAATAGCATTGGCAGTTTTACCAAACAGTTCTTGCAATAAAGCATTTCGCTGCTTAGTGGGCATTTGCTGAATCAACAGCGCAGATCCACCCGTAAGGGTAAAACCAAATCCATCAATTGTTTGAAATTTTTCTCGAGTATCAATTGAAATACGATTAATTGCATTCATTGATTGAGTTTGACTCAACGGCAATAATTGCTTTTGTAATAATTGAATTTGATCGCCGCTTGTAATATAAGCAGTTGCAGTATTTTTTTGTGCATAGCATATATTTAAAAATATACTTGCTCCAAAAAACAACTTAAAAATCCTTCTCCGTTGATACATGCTAATATGATTTATATCATGAAATTAAAGCAGTTTTGGTACACTCGTTATTCCTGCCGTAAATTTGATTATATCGTAAAATTATGCGTATTAAGCCAGCTATTCCATTTGTAACTGCTACTGAAGCCATTCAACAAATTCAATCCAATTCAACGATTTTCTTACATGGAAGTGCAGCCACTCCGGTAAGATTAATCAATGAAATGGTTCAACAAAAAGACCGCTTACAAAATGTTGAATTAATTAGTATAACTCAACAAGGAGTCAACTTGAATGATCCTTCATTAGCAGGTCATTTTTATATGAATTCGCTTTTTGTTTCGGATAGCAATCGAAAAGCCATTAGCCAAGGGATGGGAGATTATACCCCTGTTTTTTTGAGTGAGATTCCATTATTATTTAATCGAAATATTTTAAATGTAGACGTTGCCATTGTTTCCGTTTCACCACCAGACAAACATGGATATTGCTCGCTTGGCACTTCTGTAGACATCGTAAAATCTGCATTACGCTCTGCCAAAATGGTTATTGCACAAGTGAATCCGAATATGCCAAGAGTGCATGGAGATGGATTTATTCCATTCTCCAAATTTGATATGGCTGTTTGGACAGACGATCCGTTGCCAGAAGTTAGTTATGCTAGCGGTGCCACAGAAATGCATCATCAAATTGGAAAAATTGTTGCAGAATTGGTAGAAGATGAAGCCACTTTACAATTAGGTATTGGAAGCATACCAGATGCAGTATTGAAGAACTTAACCAACCACAAAAACTTAGGACTGCATACAGAAATGTTTTCAGATGGTGTAATTCCATTGATTCAAAACGGAACCATCAACAATAGTAGAAAGAAAATTGTAAAAGGTTATTGTGTTACTTCCTTTATGCTAGGAACAAAAAAACTATATGATTTTGCAGACGATAATCCCATCATCAAATCTTTAGATATAGATTATGTAAATGATCCAAGGGTATTGAGTTTGAACAAAAAAGTAACTGCAATCAATAGTGCAATTGAAATAGATTTAACAGGACAAGTATGTTCCGATTCAATCGGCATGTATCAATACTCGGGTATTGGAGGGCAAATGGATTTTATAAGGGGAGCGGCACTGTCCGAAGGTGGAAAGCCCATCATAGCCATTCCATCGGTTACTAATAAAGGAATTTCTAGGATTGTACCTTACTTAAAACAAGGCGCAGGTGTAGTAACAACAAGAGGACATATACACTGGGTAGTAACTGAATATGGAGCAGTCAATTTGTTTGGAATGAATATGACCCAACGTGCAAAAGCATTAATCAGCATTGCGCACCCTGATCATAGAGAAGCATTGGAGCGAGCAACTGCTGAAAGATTTAAATGCTAGTTCAGTTTATAAAGCGGATGTTGTAAAAGTCCAATACAATAATCGGTTGCCCATGACCCTGCTACATCCACATAAATTATATTGGGCTTGTTTTTATTCGTAATGGTTTTATTCAATATCCATTCATTGATTTTTACAGGCAATTGTTGATTGGCAATTTTTGCATGATCAACAATGCTCTTGTTTTTACGAATCATATTAACCAATAGAATTGCCCCATTTACAAGGGGATTTAATTTTTCATCTTGAAAATCATTACAAATGGCAGAAGCTTCATCAGCACTTTGCGTTATCTGCCAGTCTAGTCTGATGATATCGTTTTTTGATACGCCAGGTTTCAGCTTAGTAAAAAAGTTTTGCTCAGTCTGCAAGAGTTTTTTCATGTCGTTAGTGCTAGCATATGCTCGTCTGAAATTGATAAAGGCTGTTGAAGAGTCGGTCATATCACAACGAGGAAATAGCGAATGATTCCAATTTGGAATTTCAAAACTTAATATCACTTTACCAGCCAATTGCTTAAGTGGAACATCTCCAATTGCAACTGCAGTATTTTTATAAATTTGATCTTCCCCAATCCAATTGATTAAACTGTCTTGCAACTCTTTTAAAGGCGCTTCTTTCTCACAAAAATGACTAAAAGAAATCAATACTATTTCTTTTGAATTTACTTGTAAGAATTTTTTGAGCCCCACTGCAACCATCTTTAATCGTTCGCCATAACCACCTCCAATTGCATCTTCCATACAATCTGATGCAGCATGCTTTGTATAAAGCATTTGATTGTACTTCCCTACCCTTAAATCAAACATCCTAATCCCATTCATTAATTGCTCTTCAATACCAATTAGTTGAGTTAAAGTATTGCAAGCATTAATAGTACCCTTTTGCTGTCCACCCGTTGCGGTAAGTACACTCATTCCAGCATCATGTGAACCAGGGATTACAATATCTTTTAAAGTTTTCTGACTTTTATCAGTAGCCAAAAACTGCTCCATCCATTTATTTGCGTTGTAAGATTTAAAACTGCTTTGATATAATTTATTATTTAACCCAACAAATTGCAACAACCATTCCTGTTGATTTAGTTGCTTAATTTGAACAGGCTGTTTCGTATTAAAAAAAATTGGGAGAGAAACAAAATCCATTTCCTTCATTGGCTTATTCAAAAAAGAATAATACAACTGGTATTGATTAATTTTCTTTTTGGCAGATGCTTTATCATTCACTAAATGAAAATTGCCATCTTTTGATTTCCAATAAAGTTGAAATGGGGTAGAATCAGACTGATTTGGAACTAATGCAGACGAAACATCCACTATATTAGGAGCGCTAAAGTATAGGTTTTGTGCATTAACAAATAAGCAAATGAAATTTAGAAAAATGTAAATGAAATAGTACTTCATAAACTATATATCATCCTTATCGGGCATTTTGTCAACAATAATTTTATGAGTAGGAAATGAAAATTGGATTTCGTTTTCTCGAAAAACTCGGTCAATTTCAACAATTAATTGGCTCAATACATGTCCAGCATCTCCAAATCGTCTTACCCATAAATAAATAACGAGTCGAATAGCCCCATTTTCTATTTGCTGATATTCAGTTTGATGTGAAGGAGTTTCAAGCACATCTTGTTGATCATTTAAAATTTCATTAATTAAATATTGGACCTTTTTCAAATCGGTACCAGGCATTATACCTATGGCTAGGTCTAATCTTCTATGCCCATTGTTTTGCGTCCAGTTGATTAATTGAGCGTTCATTAAATCTCCATTTGAGATAATTAGGTTTGCTCCTTCCCAAGTAGTAATTATACTACTTCTAAATCCGATAGATTTCATTGTACCAGACTTTCCCATAACTTCTACAATATCACCCACATTAATGGGCTTTTCGAAAGCTAAGATTAGTCCACTCACTAAATTATTTATAAGCGTTTGTAAACCAAATCCTATACCCACACTTAAAGCACCTAATATAATTGTGATTTTATCTAATGGAATTCCTGCAGCTGCAAATGCTAAGAAAAGCCCCATACTGATAATGGCAATTCTAATTAATAAAATCCAACTACCAATACCTGTATTCTTAGACTTATTAGATTGATTAGAAATCTGTCCTGAATCTGAAGCAATAAAAGAAACAATCCTTGAAACAAAAAGTGAAATTAAAATAATCACTGCAAAATTAATAATGCCCCTAAAACTAAATGTATACTCTCCTACTGTTCTTTCTTCGAACATCCAATTAGAAAAGGGTTCTGCAATTTCTTTATAGAAATAAAAGTTTCTGCCAACCAAAACAACCCAACCTATCATCAATAAAATATAAAAAAAGGAAGGAACACTTGTACCTACTTTTTCAAAATTGATATAAAATAATTTTTTGTTTTGATTGGTATAGGTTTCAGAAGCATAAAAAAGCAAATCGTTTACCAATCGAACAGTCCAAAGCAATAAAATTCCTGTTAAAACCCCAAAATAACCCGAGACCATAATTGACTTAGACAAATTATAACTTCCATATAAATTCAAAATCAAAGAAATAACCTGCATGATCATTAAGAAAAAAAGAAAATATTTAATGTATTTTTCTTTGAGCTCATGACTATACTTTTTCCAATTAAAAAGAAAAAATGCTCCAACTAAAAGGCCCAATATAGACAAGAACAAAATAAAAATTCGCTCAGTATTTGAAGGAAGTAATATCAGGTTATCGAATGCTGCCAATACGAAAAGCAATAGAATGCTTAACCAAAATCGTATCCAAAATTTACTAATAAACTTCCAAAAGATAATCGTAAGTGATAGCGCTGAAATTAACCAAAACCAACAATAAAATATAAATGGTGGATCTAAAAATGAAAACTGAAATAAATTCAAAACAATGAAAAAAGCAGATAAAATAGGATAGCGAAAAACCAACTGATCAACGGATACTTTACGCTTAAGTCCTGAAATGAAATAGGTAAATAACAATAAAGCAAAAAAGACAATAATGATTAAGGACAAATTATCTTGAACATAAAAAATGAATGCTAATTTTTCTTTCAAAAAAGAAAAATGCAATGTTTGTTTAAAAGGTAAATCCTTAATGCTCCAGTCTAAAACTTCAACAATCTCTTTATCTAAACTCCTTTTAAATAATAGCTTTCTTAGATCTTGTAATTGATCATACTCAACAATTAACTGATTTTTTTGAACAACTAATTGATTTTCTAAATTTTCTAAACTAAATATTCCATTTTGTAAACTTAAATCTATTGGATCACTTACTTCAACTACCGTTTTAAGTCGGTTTGTATATTGAATCAACCCAAGAGTGTCTTTAGGGAAATTATATAAACTACTATCGCTTTTAAGAGAATCTAACTGATTACGATAATTTACTAGCTGATTCAAATAATTATCTACTGTTAAATTGAGTTTTTCAACTTTAAAACGTAATTCTTTGTTTAATTTACTAGATATGGTTAAGTTTCGTTGAGTTGGAATAAGCCCCAAATTCTTGTCAATACCATCTCTCACAATAAGATTCCATTCCACAATTTGTGCCAATTGATTTTTTATACTGACACTGTCTATTCCATTTTTTAAAAACACCTTTGCTCGCTGGCTTACTTTTATTAATTCATCCATTACATGGGTACGCCTTATTTCGGCACGATGTTGCGCTAAATCATCAAGACTTTTTTGGAGCTCTTCTTGTTCCGCCCTTTTAATTTTACTTAAAAATTCATTTTGAGCAGAATCAATAGACTGTCCAGCAAGAGAAACTCCTCCAAGAATAAGTATTATAAATAAAATAAGTTTAGGGCGCATAAGCTTACACATATGACAATTTATTCATTATTTTGATTCCGACCATAAAACAACAGCATATGAGCAAATTTTTTAGTCTTTTTATTAGCCTAATGCTAGTATATTTTGGATTTACACAAGACGCCAACTATTGGTCATCTGCATATGGTCCTGGTGGATTTTTTGTTCCGGGAGCAACAATAGCTAAGAATGGGGATAGTGGAGTTCTATTTTATAATCCTGCTTTACTTGCATATAATACAAAAAATGCCTCCAATATTAGTGGGAGTGTTTATAATCTTAATGCATTGAACATAAAAGATGGAACTGGACAGGGATTAGACTTAAGACATCAGTATACTAATATCATGCCTGTAATAGCATCGAATACCATCTATTTAAAAGGTAAAAAACCGATTACATTGGCTTATGCCATCTTGTATAATCCCGTATTTCAATTCAATGCATCGCAAAGAAGAGACGAACAAGTAAACGTACTCTCAGATAATTATAGTCCTGGTGATGAATTTTATGTTGGTCAATATGTACATGGAAATAACATAAATGAAACTTCTGGCATTTTATCGTTAGGCAAAAGTTTGAATAAAAAATTAGCCATTGGCATAACGGGAACTTTTACTAAAAGAAGACAATCATTTAGTCATAATATAACATCCCGAGCATTAATTAACGATAATTCAACTTTGTTTCAAAAGCTGGTTACAGTTTCTGAATATTATGTGGCCAACAGCTTAACTTTCAACCTTCAGTTTAAAGCAGGCCTCTCCTATAGTTTTAATGAAAAAAATCATTTAGGAGTGATGATAAGTTTACCCAATATACACTTGCACGGTAAATCAGATATTTTAGCAGAGTATGCCATTAATAACTTGAGAATTTCAGGTACTGAAATATTTTTATTGGGTAGTACAAGGCAAACTAAATTAAATAGTATTTGGAAAAGACCACTAAGTGTGGCCGCAGGCTATACCCACAATTATAAAGGGGGTGAAATCTATATAGCATCTGAATTCTTTAGTAGGGTCGGACCTTATAGCGTTATACAACCTCGTGACGAGGCTTTTATAAGACCAGATACTGGAACAAGCAATGTATTTAGTGCATCCCAACTTAAGTTTAAAGATGCAGGCAAATCTTTACTCAATTTTTCGGTAGGAGCTAGCTTCCCATTAAAGAATGAAGTGAAAGGGTTTGTATCATTAAGAACAGATTTTAGTCATTCAGGGAAGGATTTATTCGAAAACAACAATGGTTTCAGTATCTCTTCAGCTAATTATGATTTGTATCATTTTCAGGGAGGAGCAAATATTAAGAAAAGGAAATTTAATTTAAAAGCAGGTATCTTATTAACTTATGGCTCCAATCGTTCACACGAACAGTTCGTCAATTTTGATAATCCTAAAGAAGCCAATTTTTTAGAAGGAACTAAACAGAACGTAACAGCTAGTAAATTTTCTGCTGGATTAATGTTGGCCTATATTCATAATTTTTAACGGATTTTTTTCCATAACGCTTGGGCCTTTAAACCTGTTGGCTGTATATATTTTGAACGAATTAATTGGTATTTAGTGAGTGTACTTTGCGCCTTGTTGTAAATTGTACTATCTATATCATTCGGCTGATGAGATTTTGGCATAGCATAAGTAAAATAGCCTTGATTACCCGCAAAAACAGGGATTGCAAAAAAGTTTCTTGGGATAATTTTTTTATTGACATCCGCTTGTTGCATTTTATTGGCTTCAACAAAGAAATCGACTGCGTATGCAGGATATCCAAATAAATAACCATACGCCCTATTACGATCCCATTTAGTTTCATATTCAATTACCGACAGAACCACTGCCGGATTGGTATTGGGCGTAAATCCCCATTGACCAAAAAAAGACTGATACTGTTTGATTTTATTGGCAAATGCATCTTTTCTAATTACATATATTTCAAGATTGCGCATATTCTTTTCGGTTCGTTGAAAAGGTACCATAACAAATTGCCAAGTATCATTACTCAATTCCTTACAAATAGTATTGAATTGATCAATCAAATTGATTAATGAATCATTTTGAATGACAACTGCATCCCCATCTTGCATAATCGAATCCTTAGCAACGGCATAGCGCAAAAATTTCACACTGCTCATGGGCTTCAAAGTATCTGCCAACGTATACAAAGCTTCATGATCTAGCGCATATGCCAAGAGTGAGTCGGCTAAGGATTGGTTGATTGTACGATTTGAAGTTGCAATGTGTTTTGATGATGAACAAGCCATTAAAAACAACACGAAACTAAAAACAAAAAATCTATATAACATAATGCGTTGGTATTAAAATCTATTTCACAATGACAAACTTAATTGTTGTTTTGGATAGTATGATGGGGTTGTGAATTTTACAATGCTTTTTACATCCACACCCCATACAAGATATAAATATCAATAGAATGGTTATTAAATACTTGTGTTTAATAGGGTATTTCATTAACTGGCTGATGATTTTGATTCACAAATGGTGCAATGCTTGCTTAACTTCCAATTATTAATATGCGCTACAATTACGGATATACCACCAAAAAGTTTTAGTGTCATATCACCCGTTTCATCTGGCAAGAAATTGCCAAAAAATAACATCAGCATGCCTTGCAAAAAAATAAAGACCACGAACTTATTTCGATGATATTTTCTATACCCATTGAAAATGGCCCAGCCACCAAAAAAAGCAGAAACAAGAATAGTAAAAGATTCAATCCAAATATTCTCAATAATATCAAAATTAAATAATGGCAGCGTTGTAAAGAAAAAGGGTAACACTACACAATGAATGGCGCAAAGTAATGAAGCGCTAATACTAATACTATCCCACTTTGATTTATAATTAGACAATTCCATAATGATTTTTTTACAAACCTACAGTATTTTTGCAACTATGTTGCATTTATTTATTAATTTAGTAAAAAATTTATATGCTTTTAGCGGAAGACATACAATTTCAATATCCCAATACAAAAAAGCTTAGCTATCCAACGATACAATGTACAAGCCAAATACCCTTATTAATCACAGGAGAATCTGGTTGTGGCAAAACCACCTTGCTATCGATTCTTGGAGGACTAATTACAAATTACAAAGGAAACGTAATGATTGATGGCACCAAGCTATCCACTCTAACCAAAACAAAACTTGATCGATTCAGAGCAGATTACATTGGAATCATTCACCAAAAACCATTTTTTGTTTCCTCTCTAAATATGAAAGAAAATATTGCATTAGCTGCCTATTTTGGGAATGTCCAAGAGAAGAATACTGATGTCACAAAGCAATTGTTTGATCAATTAAAAGTAGAACATTTATTATTTAAAAAACCAACAGAACTAAGTAGTGGAGAGATTCAAAGATTCTCTATCATACGAGCCTTTTGCAAAAATGCAAAACTGGTATTAGCAGATGAACCTACTAGTAGTCTAGACAATCAAAATGCATTGCAAGTAATTCAATTACTCAATCAGTTATGCCTTGACAAAGGAATTGCTTTAATCATTGTTAGCCACGACACACGCCTTACTAAATCTTATAGTCACCAAATCAATTTGCTAAAATGATTGGAAAACTAATTTTGAATAATTGCTTACACAAACCATTAAACGCAGTATTAAGCATCATATTATTTACACTAGGTGTAGGCATCAGCAGTTTGATTATTCTAGTAGAGTTTCAACTCAAGCAAAAACTAAATTACGACTTAGTTGATATAGACATGATAGTTGGGGGAAAGGGCAGTCCATTGCAAATGGTATTATCTACTATTTTTCAAGTAGATCATCCAACAGGAAATATCCCCGTGAAAGAGATTGAAAAATTATCCAGACATCCTTACGTTGAAAAAACAATTCCAATAGCAATGGGTGACTATTACAAAGAATCAAAAATTGTAGGCACAACTATTGACTATTTAAAAAAATATCATGCTGAAGTAGAAACAGGACGTATTAATCAACGGCCCTTTGAGATAGTGATCGGAAACAATATGGCCAATAGATATCAACTCAAAGTTGGGATGCATATCACGAGTAGTCATGGCAACGCTTTAGACAAATCAGAAGAACATAAAGACCAACAATATTTAATCACAGGAATATTGAAGCCCTCAAATTCAGTAATCAATAATATTGCTATCACATCCGTTGAAAGTATTTGGAACATTCACCATCATGAGAAAGACAACAAGCATGATGAAAATGAAGAAAAACAGGTCACAGCTGCACTGATTAAGTTTAGAAGTCCAATGGGAGTTATGACCCTACCGAATTGGATCAATAAAAACACCAACTTACAGGCAGCAATACCGATTATTGAAATCAATAAGTTATTGGATATAACAGGGTTGGGATTAAATACACTAAAATGGATTGCTTACTTGATTATTCTAGTTGCCTTAATCAGCATTTTCATTACGATGATTTCACGTCTTCAAGAGAGAAAGGTAGAAATAGCCTTAATGCGAAGTTTAGGTGCAAGCAAGGTTATCCTATTTACAATATGTATTGCTGAAATACTTGTTTATTGTGCAATTGGCATTATCCTAGGAATGCTGCTCAGTAGAATTAGTTTAACTTATTTAAATGCAACACAAATATCGATACCAACTATTGAATTCGATAATTGGACCATTAAACAAGATGAACTCATTGTAATTTTCAGCATTATTGGGTTATGCCTTTTATCGACCATCTTCCCCATTTTCAAAGTATATCAATTAAATATTGCAAAGACACTAAATGAAAACTAGACTTTACTATTTAGCATTATTATCATTGTTAAACAGCGCTCCAATTTATTCAGCTGAAGACTCCCCGATTGTAATTAATTGGCAGATTTTACAAGCAGTAGAGTTTAAATCAAAATATGTAAAAGAGGTTAATTTTGAAATGCTTTTTCCCATTTTCACAAACCAATTACTAAAACTGAATGGCCAAAAAGTAATCATATCGGGTTATTGTGTCCCTTTTGATAAGAATAATCGAAAAATTGCACTATCTGCAACAAATTATGCCTCTTGCTTTTTTTGTGGAAAAGCGGGCCCCGCATTTTTAATAAAAAAAAATTAAAAAAAACAAACAAAAAAAAATTTCCACTCTTTAAATTTTTTTCCGCCAAAAAAAAAATAACACGACTCCAATATCAATGAATTCTACTACATACTTGAAGATGCTATTGAATTAAAGAAGTGAGAATAAGTTTACTGTTTAATAGCTGTAGCGTATAACATGAAATCATGCAAGTCTGTATTTTTTACAAAAGGAGGCAAAAGTTCGCTTCCTGGGCCGTACATACATAACTCTACATAATCTGCAGAATGATCCATTGAACCCCAGCCCACTGAAGTATAATTGGATTGTATTTGAGCTAATTTTTTAAATGGCAACTTCCTTGCATTATACAATCCATCATCACTTAAAAATTCATAGTGTTTCAACAGTTCTTCAGCTTCTGTTTTTTGCAATACAATTTTTTGTGCAAACGCTACCCTTTCAATCACTTTTGAAATAGTATCGTTTTTGTTGATTCCATTTAAGATCCATTCATTTGTTTGAGAAAATAATTGAATAGAATCAAAATTTTTATTGGCTTTATCGCCATAAAATAAACCAGGATTGGCATTACCATGGTCAGTAGTAATGATTACTAAGGTTTCAGCATCATTTTTAGCGAAGTCTATTGCCACTTTAATGGCTTCATCAAAAGCAATTTGATCATACAATAATCCACCAATATCGTTTGAATGTGCTGCCCAATCTACTTTTCCAGCCTCCACTTGTAAAACAAACCCTTTTCTATTTTTTTTCATATGCTGGATTGCTTTATGGGTCATTTCAGCTAAGGTTGGTATAGTTGTCATAAGCGATTTATCCTGAGTTTGATCCAACGAATAAGGCAACCCACCTGAATGAAATAGACCTAATAACGGTTTTATTTTATCCGAATTAGATTCCATTAATGCTGTACGATCTTGAACTATATTATATCCTTTAGCTTGGTATTGATATAATAAATCGGTTTTATCTCTTCTACCAGTAGCTAAAAAGTTGTCTGCACCACCACCCATCATACAATCAAATTGGAGTGGCAAATACTGTTGTGCAATTTCATCCATATCGCCACGCTTATTATTGTTTACACAGAAACCTGCTGGTGTAGCATGTGCAACGGGTACAGTGGTTACACAACC
>JBMLPQ010000287.1:0-7326 GCA_049242025.1 Sediminibacterium sp. | reverse complement strand
AAGACATTAATGAATTGATTGAAAAGAAAATGGAAAAAGAAGCCAATCGTTTTATTAAACAATGGCCTACTGAAAAAATTGCCATCGAAAATGGAAGATGGGGACCATTCATACGTTTCCAAAAGAAGATGCTCAAATTAGGAAAGCAAGCAGATGGGAATAAATATACTCCAGAAACCATTGCCAATATTGAATTAGATGAAGTTAAACGCTTAATTGAAGAGCAGATTCCTGGCGCATTCACGAAAAAAGTTTCAGCTAAAAAAGCTGCTCCCAAAAAATCCGCAACCAAGAAAGCAGTTGCAAAAAAAGCAGCTCCAAAAAAGGCAGCAAAAAAAGCCGCAAAAAAATAATTGAGCCTCAAAGGATAGGGACATAAAAAAACTCCGATCAATCATCGGAGTTTTTTTATCGTTAAATTTCTACCGTAAAAAAATAGAAACTATTCAGTTCAACTAAGCTCTACCCATTTCTCTTAAGAAGCGCACGTGAGCAACTACTGCTCTGCGCATGGTTGGATATTCAATGTATTGAATTTGATGTTCCTGACAAACCTTCTTTACAATTTCACTAATAGCCGGATAGTGTACGTGTGAAATTTTGGGGAACAAATGGTGTTCAATTTGAAAATTTAACCCACCTACTAACCAACTGATTAACTTGTTTTTTGTAGCAAAGTTAGCAGTAGTCTTAATTTGGTGAGCAGCAAATTCATCAGGCAGTTTATGTGTTTCAATATCTGCAATAGGGAATTCAGTGTGTTCAACGGTATGTGCCAATTGGAAAACAATGCTCAACACAAAGCCTGCAAAAAAAGTCATAATTACAAATCCAATTACCCAATTTACCCAACCAACAATTGCAACAGGAATCACGATGAATACTGCAGCATGATACACTTTAACTGCCCAAAATTCAATATGGTCAGCAGTGCTCATTTTTTTCAAAGGAACATTGCCAATTTTTTGGGTAAAGTATTTTTTGTAGTCGGTAAAGAATATCCAGAATACATACAACAACATATATAGTACCCAGAAATATAAATGTTGGAATTTATGTGCGCCAATTCGCTTTTGTGTTGGGGCCATACGCATTAAAATACCTACTTCTATATCATCGTCTACTCCATCAATATTGGTAAAGCTGTGGTGAATCATATTGTGTTTCATATTCCACATAAAATGATTCGCTCCTAGCAAACTGATAGAAGAAGCCGCAATTTTATTCACCCAGCGATTGGTACTAAAACTTCCATGACTACCATCGTGCATAACATTAAAACCGATTCCAGCAACTAAACCACCTAATAAAATACACTCTGCTAAAGCAAAATACCAAATAGGGGTAAAAAACACTAAATGGGTATAGACAATTACAAATGCAATGACCATTACAATCGCTTTTGTAAATAATTTAGGGGTACCTGTTGCATCAATACCTCTTTCGTCAAAATAAGCTTGTACTCTTTTTTTTAACTCTAAGTGAAGGGATTGCTTTACAGCAGGAAATTTGGGGATAGTAAATGTACTCATTCAAAAAAATTAATAATTGCAAAGTTAACCCTTAACATTCAGTATCGGTGTTAATAATACTAATTTAAGACAGAAATGACAATTGAACGACTAACTGTTTAAATTATTATGTTTAAAATTAATCTTATATCCACAAGAGTGGGATAACTTCTGCTTGACTATTCAGCAAAAATTAATTTAGTTTGATGAGAATTTAAGCCCAATATGCAGGAGACCAAAGAATTAAATGCCCTGTTTACCCTCATAGATGACCCAGATGAAGTTGTTTATACAACTGTAACAGAAAAACTGGTTGGCTATGGAAAACCTGTTATTCCCAACTTGGAGCATCTCTGGGAAACTACCCCAAACCAAGTAATCCAAGAAAGAATAGAAATGATTATTCATCGGTTACATTTTACCGATTTGCAAAACGATTTAACAGAATGGAATAGTAGTGCATGTCCTGATTTATTATTTGGGGCATTACTTATAGCTAAATTTCAATACCCCGATTTACCTATTACGCCAGTTGTGCATGATATCGAAAAAATAAGAAGGAATGTTTGGTTAGAACTAAACAGTTTTTTAACTCCTTTAGAACAAGCCAATGTTTTAAGCAGTATTATTTATAATTATTACCATTTAAAAGGAATAGAATTAAAGTATGAAAACCCCGACGAGTTTTTCATCCATAAGGTATTAGAATCGAAGAAAGGAAATGCAATTGCCAATAGCATTATTTATCAGATTTTATGTGAAAAATTAGAAGTGAATGCAAGAATCATTGGAATTCCAAAGCAGTCAATTATTGCATTCTTTAATTCAGAATTTGAATTAGGTGAACCAGATACTTTGTATAGAGATCAGATTCTTTTTTTTGTAGACGCAACTAATGGCCAAGCTTATTCACACAACGATATAGAAACTTATTTAAAAAGGATGGGGCTCTCCATGGATCCTGATTACTTCATTCCATTAAGTCATCCACAAATTATCAATCAACTGATTAAGCAAGTAGCAAAATGTTTTTGCAAAAACGAAGAATTATATAAAAAAGAAGAACTGATGCAATTGGCTAGCATATTAGCTGAAACAAAATAATGATTACTTGGAACGATTTCGAAAAAATTGATATTAGAACTGGAACCATCTTGGAAGCAAGAGCATTCCCAGAAGCAATTAAACCTGCCTACCAGTTAATAATCGATTTTGGTGAATTAGGCATTAAACAATCTTCTGCACAAATTACAGCCCACTATAGCCCTGCAACATTGATAGGTAAACAGATCATCGCCGTTGTAAATTTTCCTCCTAAAAAAATTGCGCATTTTTTTAGTGAATGTCTTGTGTTGGGTGTTTACGATCAAAACAATCAAGTCATCTTACTACAACCAGACAAGTCAACCAGTAATGGATTTAAAATTGGATAACAACCATTTAGTTTATTATATTTAACTAAGCTTATAAGTAACTGTTAAATGGGCGAACTGCATTATACTTATTATGAAAGCCCAATAGGGCTTCTACAAATTGGAGGTACCGATCAATATATTGGCGAATTAAGTTTTGTAGACAATAAAGATCAGTTTGTCCACGGCGAGCCAGGCATTACTGAAATCATGCACCAATGCACAGAACAATTGATAGAATACTTTCATGGAAAAAGAAGGCATTTTGATTTACCTGTTCACCAGCATGGAACAGATTTTCAAGAAAGGGTTTGGAATAAATTAATGGGCATTGAGTATGGTAAAACCATCAGCTACCTTGATTTAGCTAAAAAGCTGGGAGACCCCAAAGTAATTAGGGCAGCTGCAACTACAAATGGTAAAAACAAAATTGCTCTGATTGTTCCATGTCATAGGGTTATTGGAAGCGATCGTTCTTTAACTGGCTATTCAGGAGGCATGTGGCGTAAGAAATGGTTATTGCAACATGAATTTAAAATTGCTCACGGGGTACAAACCCTGTTTTAAAATAATTTAACTCTTCTTTCAATTGGATATAGGGATACTGTTCCATCAAATGCGCTGTTTCATTAGCATACTTTTTTAAAAATTGCTGGTGTTGCGTAGTTTGAGGATTAAAAGGTTTATGTTGAAAGGCTAATTTTATTTCTTTAATCAATTTAAAAAGCTTGCTAGCTTCGTTGTCTATACAAGCATCTACTAATTTTTCCCAAACATATTGTGTAGCTTGATAATTTGGATGTACCAAATCTTCAGCATAAAAACGATAATCTCGTAAATCATCAATCACTAATTCATAAGCAGGAAAATAATAAATACCCTCATTTTGATTGGCTAAATCGTGTACTGCCTGTATTAATACAGCTTTACTTCGATTATTATCAATCACGCCTTCACGCAAATGTCTTACGGGGCTGATGGTAAAAATGATTTGTAAATAAGGATTAAACTGAAGTAGATTATTGATCATCTGTTGCAGCAAATTTTTTGTTATTTCTGCAGACAATAATTCTCTTGTAAACCATGCTGAAGGTGCTTTGTGATTATTTGCAGCAACTTTTCCAGCTTTACCATCCGCAGCATCAGTTAAACGGTAAACCCATGCAGAACCCAATGTAATAATTAGATGATTGGCGGTCTTTAAAAATTCACCTGCAGCAGTGGTAGATTCATTTATTTTAGTTACTGCATCTGCTGGGGTTATACCTGAAAAACGACTATGGTGTTTCCAACTATGCCAGGTTTCATTTAATAAAAACAAATCGGATTCATCAATTTGTTTTTGATTGATATAACTTTCAATTGCTTCGGCCACACTAATTGGATTAAATAAAATCCCATTCGGGTTTTCTAAAATTGAAAAGCAATAACTCTTTAATAAATTACCAATATTCTCTGTAAAACAAGAACCTATCATCAAAGTTTTATGATAGTGTGTAAGAGGAACGGGGATTTTTTTAATAGGGAACTCGTAATGAAATTTCATACTGAACTATTGAAAAACAGCTGATACCAAATTGCTACAAAGTTGTAATTGTTGGATATTAATTCCATCTACCATTTGCTTAGCCGCCAAGAATTGAACAATCAACTCGGTATCCATATTACCTACTAGATCATCTTGAGCCATAGGGCAGCCTCCTATCCCTTTTAAAGCCCCATCTATCCTTCTACAGCCTGCATTAATTGCCGCTGCTAGTTTGGGTTCCCAATTAGCAGCACTTGCGTGTAAATGCACCCCAAATTCAATTTGGGGATATTGAGGAATTAAAATAGCTAAAGCACTTGATATCTGTTCAGGACTTGCCAACCCTACCGTATCTGCCAAAGAAATGGTTTTAATGCCTAAAGCTGCCATTTGCGCTGCCCAATAAAGTAAAATGGATTCATTGTATAAATCTCCATAAGGATTTCCAAAACCCATACTCAAATAAATAACCAATTCTTTTTGATGTGCAACACATAATGCCTGAATGGCCCTTACCCTTTCAAAACTTTCTTCTAAACTGCTATTGGTATTTCTTAATTGGAAGCTTGGTGAAATAGAGAAAGGAAATCCCAAATAACTGATTGCATCAAATGCTACTGCTTCTTCTGCCCCTCTTTGATTGGCTACAATCACTAATAACTTAGTAGTAGAATTACTTAGGTCTAAAGCATTTATCACTTCAGCTGTGTCGGCCATTTGTGGAATTGCTTTAGCAGAAACAAAGCTTCCACAGTCAAGCACATCAAAACCGACTTTTAATAACGAATTGAGGTATTCAATTTTTTTGGAAGTTGGTATGAAATTTTTCCACCCCTGCATGGCATCCCGAGGACACTCTACTAATATCATTTTATTTGTATCGCTCATTTGTTTAGTAATTAGTTAGATACAGATTTTACGCCCATTCGCTGTTTCATTCCCTCATATAAAATCATAGCAGTAGCAACAGATACATTCAATGAATCAAATTTTGCAGCCATGGGTATTTTAAAAAATGCATCCGCTGCTTTGGCCAAATAAGGCTGTACCCCTCTTCCCTCATCTCCCATAATTACACAACAGGGAATGGTATAATCTAAATCGTAAACATTTTTGTCGGCTCTCATTTCACTGGTGTAAACTGCAACTCCATTTAAATGCAAATCGTCTACCGCTTTCAATAAACTACCCACTCTGCAAATATGAATTTTCTCCAAGGCGCCTGCGCTACTTTTCATGGCTTCTTCATTTAAGGCCCCAACCCCTTTATCTGGAATAATTATGGCCTGAGCACCACAACAAACTGCAGTTCTAGCAATGGCACCAATATTTCTTACATCCGTTACTCCATCTAACATCAGAAACAAAGGAACGGTACCTGCTGATACTACATGGTCAATTACTTGTTGTAAATCTAAGTATTGCACCAACGCAACAATTGCAATTACCCCCTGGTGATTGGCTTTGGTTAATCCATTTAGTTTTTCAACTGGCACTAATTGAATAGGAATATTGTGCTCTCGAGATAGCGAACGAATTTGGTGTACTACTTCGCCACTTGCATTCTTTTGCAACAAAATTTTGTCGATGGCTTTGCCAGATTGCAAAGCTTCTATCAATGGCTGACGGCCAATAATCAAGGAAGTTTTTTTCAATGCCATCTGCAAATGTATTAATTCAATTTTCCCTGCAAGAATAAGAGTTGAACTTTATATACAGTAGCCACCGTCATAGCGTCTGTAATGATCCCCTCTTCTACCATTTTGACCATTTCAGCAAAAGGGATTTTTTTAACAACCAATTGCTCTGTTTCTTCTGGTTCTGCTTCACCCTGATGTAATTTTCGGGCTAAAAAAATGATGGCTAATTCATCGCTTACCGAGTTAGACAGATGCATTTGAAATAATTGGGTCCATTCTTCGGCAATAAGGCCAGTTTCTTCTAATAATTCACGTTTTGCGCTTTCTAGCGGCTCCGATCCCACCGGACAACCGCCCTCAGGCATTTCCCAACTATACGCATTCAATGTAAACCGGTACTGACCAACCAGATATGTATCTAAATTTTCGTCTAATACCAAAACACCTACTGCTATATTTTTAAAATGAACTTTTCCATAAATGCCTTTGCCGCCATTTGGATTAATTACATCATATTCGGTTAGGGAAATCCAAGGATTGGTGTACACTTTATTTTCACTAAGAATTTTCCAGGGGTTGGATTCCATTATTTGTTTTTGTAGAAAAAGAGATTAGAAATGCTAAAAACAATATACAATAATACTATGAAGAGCAGTAAAAATTTAGCTCCAGCAATACAACTCGTTAAAACCAATGAGGTGTCGGTAAAGCTACCTGCAAAACTATCTAACAACATTTTATTTTCGAGTAAGTCTAACCCACCCGCCAAGTAAACAACTTTAGGTAAAAACATACCTAGAGAACTCATTGCGCGATTGGTCCATACAGTAGCACATGCTTGAACAGCATTGGAGAAAAACAATATATAAAAAGGAATAAAAACAAAATCCAAATAGATATTAACTTTTATATCTGCATTGGACCAACCAAATAATACTTTATTTAAACGTTCAGGGGTATTAGCAAACTCAAAGTCGATAATACCAAGCGGCGTGGTTTCTGTAATTAAACTTGCGCCTTGAATTCTTAACACTAAAAATAAGAGCGCAGCTAGAGAACCAAATAAAATTAGTTTGGATTTCATGTTATGAATATAATAAAAACGGCCGTATTTTCCATACAGCCGTTTAATTATTTCTTAACCGAATCTTACTTTAACCCAAACGCCTTCTTCAATTTAGCTACATAATCTAGCTTCTCCCAGGTAAACAATTCTACTTTTACTTTCTTCTCTT
>JBMLPQ010000286.1:0-3897 GCA_049242025.1 Sediminibacterium sp. | reverse complement strand
AAGAAGAAGGAGTTTGGTTGTAGTGCCAGCTTTGAGAAGTCTGCCATCTTAAACCAGCACCGTTACCAGCTCTTGCATCACTGCCCGCTTTACGAACGAAGATGTTTTCTGAAGATGCAGTACCGTTGTCCCACTTAAAGTTATCCCAGTAGTAAGAATCAATTGACAAATTGGTATTTGCTGCAATTAAATTACAGTATTCAATTACCTTATTCATATCTGCAGCAGCAAAAGTATAAGGACCAGCTGGTTTAGTTGGGTCTTGCTTATAAACAGCTCTGTTTAGATACGCTTTTGCCAATAAAGCCCATGCAGCTTCTTTAGTAGCTTGACCACGATTAGCACCGTTGTAAGCAGGAAGTGCAGGAACAGCCGCTTCTAATTCTGTAATGATTGCATCAATAGCAGCTGATCTGGTTAAAACATCAGGAACAACGTTAGCAGCAGCTGTTGCAGGTCTAGTTTGCACTTGACCATAAATATCACAAACTAGGAAACGGAAAAAAGCTCTTAGGAACTGACCTTCTGCTTTTTCTAAACCTGTTCTAGTTTCAGCAGTTAAGGTTGTTTGGAACAATGCTCCATTTAATCCATTCCAAGTGTCGTTGATTTGGTTATGGTCAGGACCCCAAGTATGTAGGTGCAAACGACGCCATGTACCAAAATCATCCCAGTCGGTACCACGTGTTGGCCCCATGATTTCATCGGTGGAATGCTCTTGCAAACCAAACCAGTTACCCTGGCCACCGGTTAATTGGTTCAACTGTTCGTAAACAGCTGAGATTGAAGAAGCTGTAGGCACACCTCCCGCTTGTGTTGGAGCGATAGAGTTGGGTGCCTCCAACTTTGGATCAAGCTTGGAACAAGACGTGATCGTAAGTACACTTACTGCCGCAGCTGGTAAAATGTAACTTTTTAATAAATTTTTCATATTGATCAATGTTTTTGTTTTTCTATATTAAAACCCTACGTTAACACCTAAAGTGATTACAGTTGGTCTAGGGAATTGAGTATAATCAAATCCACGAGAAGGGATACCGCCAATGTTCTTGTCTACGTTCACTTCTGGATCTATACCAGAATATTTGCTAAACAATGCCAAGTTTTGACCAGATGCAAATACTGATAAAGTTTTGATTGCTTTACCCTTGATATCGAAAGCATAGCTTAAGTTCAAGTTAGCCAAGCGAACAAAATCTCCTGATTCTAAGAACCTAGTTGATACAGAACCTGGGTTAAATGGATTTTCAGGACCTTTCCCAACTTCATTCGTTACGTTACGAGCATTACGCAAACTTCCTTTTAAGAACAACGCATTCGCCGTATTGTTGTAAATATAATGGCCAGTAACCGCATTTAAGAATACACTTAAATTCCATCTTCCATAAGAGAAGTTGTTGGTTAAACCAGCAAACATTTTAGGCAATGCAGTACCAACCAATTGGTTAGCAGCACCTGCAGCATAACGTGCGTTACCGTTACCATCAAATCCTTGGAAAACAGGCATTGACCAAGTAAAGATTGGAGAACCATTGGTTAAGGTTTGTGCAAATGCACCAGTTAAACCTTGACCACTTACTGCACCTGTATTAACAGGAGAAGGAAGACCAGTTACATTGTTTTCTACAGTTGTTAAATTAGCACTTACGTCCCAATTAAACTTGTTACCCTGAATGATTTTGTAGTTTAAGCTAAATTCCCATCCCTTGTTGGTAACATTACCTGGTAAGTTGATCCACCAGTTACTGGTAGGAGCAAATCCACCTGGAGTTGGAGCAAGGAACAACATATTGGTACGCTCAGTATTGTAGTAATCAATAGTACCAGACAAACGACCGTTCTTTGAAGTGAAGTCTACACCAAAACCAGTAGTAGCCACTTCTTCCCACTGAAGGTTTGGATTACCTTGCTGAACCACTCGGCTTCTAGGACCAGCAGGGGTATTATTACCTACATCAAAAGTTTCTTGAAGGTTTAATGCAGCATAGCTACCTAAATTATCTTGGCTACCCAATTTACCATAGTTGGCTCTTAAGTTGAATTCACTGAATAGTTTACCCAATGTATTCTTAGCCCAAGATTCTTCCATTACTCTCCATTTAAATGCAAACGCTGGGAAAGTTCCGTAACGGTTGTTAGAACCAAACTTAGAAGATCCGTCATTTCTTACTGTTGCAGTGAAGAAATACTTATCGTTATAAGTATAGTTTACACGAGCAAATACTGATTGTAATTCATTTCTTCCATAACCAGGAAGGAAATTTGCATAATTTCTAAATTGATTGAAATTTCTAACAAATACATCAGTAGGTCTTACCACAGGTGTATTTAAGCCCCATCCAAAGCTACCAGTGTAACGGTTTTCAAAACTTTGATAAGAATAACCTGCAACCGCATTGATAGCGTGTACATTATTAAATGTTTTATCAAAAGTCAAGTATTGTTCAAACAAAGTGTTATTAACTTCTTGATTTTGTCTAGTACCGCGCCCATTTCCTTGGATACCATTTTGGTAATCTCTACCAAATACGTTGATAGTACCACCATAAGCATTTGCACCCAAACGAGGATCTGCAAAAGCAGTACGCTCAGAAGTAGCATTATCCAATCCAAGAACAGCCTTGTAAGATAAACTAGATGTAATTTGATAGGTTGCAGATAAATTAGTCAAAAATCTATTTGTAACTTCTCTGTCGTCAAAGTAAGCCAACATTTGAGCTGGGTTACGCTGATCGCCTGGTTGGAAGAATGATCCGTCTCTGTTAAATACAGGACTAGTTGGATTAAACTGCAAAGCAGCACCCAATAAAGAACCTTGGAAACCAGCATTGTTAGACAATGGAGGGAATTGACCTTTAGTACTAGAATAGGTAATATTCGCTTCTAATCTCAATTTATCATTGAATAACTTTTGTCCTAAATTAGCACGAGCAGTCAAACGCTGTAAGCTACTATTTCTGATGATACCTTGTTGGTCATCATAAGAAGCACTTAAACGCGCAGTAGTTCCTTTGTTGCTATAAGCCCAGCTTAAGTTATAGTTTTGAGAAATAGCTTGACGGAAAATTTGGTCTTGCCAATCGGTATTAGCACCGTTGTCAATTCCTTTAACCGCTTCACCCGCAGCAATTGGATCTGCACCACCATCAATATTCGCTTTTTTTGCAGCCAATAAGAAGTCTTGTGCATTCATTAAGTCATAACGACGCTGTGTATTAGCTATGCTAGTATTAGCTCCAAAATTAAACACACCGGCTTTACCGCCTCTACCTTGCTTGGTTGTAATTAAGATAACACCATTCGCACCTCTTGAACCATAAATGGCTGCAGCAGATGCGTCTTTTAATATGGTGATGCTTTCAATATCATTAGGGTTTAAGAACACAAGCGGATTTCTTGGAGTAGTGCTACCTTCAACACCACTAGCAGATCCCAAAGAACTTCCTTGACCCAAAGGAACTCCATCAATTACATACAATGGTTCTTGTGCACCACTGATTGATCCAGTACCTCTGATATTAATTGTTGCAGCAGCACCTGGTTCACCAGTAGAAGGAGTTACCAACACACCTGGTGTACGACCTTGCAACAACTGATCTGGAGAAGCAATCTGACCTTTGTTAAAGTCTTTCTCCGTAACACGCGCAACAGATCCTGTTACGTCTTTAGATTTTCTAGCACCATAACCAATTACCACAACATCAGTTAACGCATCAGCGCTAGATGTTAATTTGGCATCGGCAGTGTTAGATGCAGAAACATTCACTTCTACATTACCAAAACCAGCGAAAGAAATCACTAGGGTTTTTGTTGAAGAAGGAACAGTTAATTTGTAGGAACCATCTGCACCCGTTTGGGTACCTGTTGAAGTTCCTTTAGCTACTACAGATGCACCAG
>JBMLPQ010000285.1:0-1055 GCA_049242025.1 Sediminibacterium sp. | reverse complement strand
AATCCAACAGAAACAGAAATAGAATCTGCAATGACAGGAAATATTTGCAGGTGTGGTACCTATTTGAGAATTAAAGCAGCTATTCAACAAGCAGCTAAATCAGCTAACAAATAATTTTTAGTAAATGAAAAACGCAAAGAATAATCAAAGCAGACGTTCATTCCTAAAAGTTACTTCTTTAACTGGAGGTGGAATGATGGTTGGTTTCAGTTGGTTCGCTAATTTAATTCCAAATGAAGCCATTGCAAATACGCAGGATAAAGAAAATTGGGTTGAATTAAATGGGTTCATTAAAATTACCCCTGATAATCAAGTAAAAATATTTAATCCGAATCCGGAATTTGGAACGAATGTAATGACTTCGTTACCTATGATGGTGAATGAAGAATTAGAAGCAGATTGGAGTAAAGTAATTGTTGAAATGGGCGATTACGATACGCCTCGTTTTAAGAGTCAATTTACTGGTGGTAGTAGGGCCATGGCAATGGCTTGGAGGCCATTAAGGACTGCTGGTGCAACAGCAAGACTGATGTTAATGCAAGCTGCTGCAAATGAGTGGGGTGTTCCAGTGTCTGAGCTTACTGTTTCTAAAGGGTTAGTAATGCACAAAGCATCAAATAGATCTGCTAACTATGGGGCATTGGCCTCTGCAGCTGCTAAGCTGCCGAAACCTGAAAAAGTCAATCTGAAAAAGCCATCTGAGTTTACTTTGTTAGGTACTGCACAGAAAAATAAAGTAGGAAAACAAATAGTGGGTGGGGAGTCTCTTTTCACTATTGATTATAAAATGGAAGGGATGTTGATTGCAATGGTTATTCATCCTCCTGCTTTTGGAATGGAACTCAAATCTTTTGATGCAAGTGAAGCGTTAAAGATGCCTGGCATTCAAGCCGTTTTTGATTTTCAAGTTTATAAGGATGGATATGCGAAAGCTGGTTTTGATACTAGGGCTTTTAATAAATTAATTGCAGTAGTTGGAAATTCTACTTGGGAAGTAATGAATGCCAGAAAGAAAGTGGTTGCTCAATGGGAACCTTTTCAATCTCAAAAAGATA
>JBMLPQ010000284.1:0-6090 GCA_049242025.1 Sediminibacterium sp. | reverse complement strand
GAAGAGAATTTGATGAGTATGGCCAAGCAAAGAGGGATGTATTTGATGAATCAATTAAAAGCCATTGAGGGGATTGAAAACGTTAGAGGAAGGGGCTTGATGATTGGGTTTGATGTTCCAGAAAAATTGAAGGGGTTAAAAAAATTACTACTAGAGCAGTATAATATTTTTACTGGTGAAGCAAAACCAAATGTGATCAGACTATTGCCTTCATTAGCGCTTTCAAGAAAACAAGCTGATGAGTTTTTAGAAGCATTAAAAGAAGCTATTCTTGAAATACAAACCAATGCTGAATAAATATGAATCACTTTATTTCTGCAAATGATGTTACTAGTATTCAGGATCTTGTTAACAAGGGCTTGCAATACAAATTGAATCCTTTTATTGATGCGCATTTAGGTAAGGGTAAAAGAATTGGATTGCTTTTTTTAAACCCTAGTTTAAGAACCAGATTAAGTACGCAGGTTGCTGCTGCTAACTTAGGCATGGAAGCAATTGTGTTTAATGTAGACAAAGAGGGTTGGGCATTAGAGTTTCAAGAAGGAGCTATAATGAATGGTACTTCAGTAGAACATATTAAAGATGCTGCACCAGTATTAGGGCAGTATTTTAATATTTTGGCTATTAGAACATTTCCCGCGCTTAAAAATAGAGAAGAAGATTACAGCGAAATGTTTATAAAACAGTTTATTCGTTTTGCAGGGGTTCCAGTAATTAGTTTAGAGAGTGCAACCTTACATCCCTTACAATCTTTAACAGATATTATTACGATCCAAGAATCTTTACAACATACTAAAGCAACCAGGCCTAAAGTAGTTTTAACCTGGGCGCCGCATATTAAACCATTGCCACAATGTGTTGCCAATAGTTTTGCGCAATGGGTAAATGCTTGGGGGAATGCCGATTTTGTAATCACTCATCCTAAGGGGTATGAATTAGCGGAACATTTTACCAATGGAGCAACTATTATTCATGATCAAGATGAAGCTTTAAAGGATGCTGATTTTGTTTATGTTAAAAACTGGAGTAGTTACGAGCAGTATGGTCAGCTACTAAGTTCAGCTAATGACTGGATGTTAACCAATGAAAAATTGGCTTTAACCAATCAGGCGAAAGTGATGCATTGCTTACCTGTTAGAAGAAATATTGAATTAAGCGATGAAATTTTAGATGGTCCAAATAGTTTAGTTACCCAACAAGCAGGTAATCGTGTTTGGGCTGCCCAAGCTGTACTTGCACAATTATTGAATACCTTAAATCAATAACATGAATCAGCTGATCATAGTTAAAATAGGTGGTAATATTGTTGACGATGATCAATCACTACAACAGTTCCTTAAAAGCTTTGCTGCAATTAAACAAGCAAAAATTTTGGTGCATGGTGGTGGCAAGTTGGCAACCAGAATGGCTGAGACTATGGGTATTCAGCAACAAATGGTAGAAGGAAGAAGAATAACTGATGCAGAAACCTTGAAAATAGTAACCATGGTTTATGCTGGATATATCAATAAGAATATAGTAGCTCAATTACAACAATACCGTGTGAATGCAATTGGATTAACAGGAGCAGATGCCAATGCCATTCTTGCGCATAAGCGTATAGGGCATACCAATCAAGCGATTGATTATGGTTTTGTAGGAGATATTGATCAGGTAAATGCTGCTTTTTTTGATTCATTAATTCAGCAAACATTCGTGCCTGTTGTTTCTCCTATCACACACGATGGGAATGGTCAATTACTCAATACGAATGCAGATACGATTGCGCAATCTATTGCAACAGCAATGAGTTTATTTTATGAAACGGTACTAATTTATTCTTTTGAGAAAAAAGGAGTACTATTAGACATTAACAATCCCGATTCGGTTATTCCAGTGATTGATGCAGCATATTATAACACACTTAAGACCAATCAACAGATTTTTGCTGGAATGATTCCTAAATTGGATAACGCGTTTACTGCAATTGAACAGGGTGTTGCTAAAGTAATCATAGGAAATGCGGATGAATTAGCGGAATTAATTATTGGTAAAGCTGGAACAACCATTCAAAATGGATGAAATAAAAGTACTGTATACCGAAGCAGTTGAATTATTAAAACAACTGATTGCTATTCCTTCTTTTAGTAAAGAAGAAGATGGTACGGCTGCATGTATTGCCAGCTTTTTAAAGAAAAAGCAAATCCCTTTTCAGCAACAAGGAAATAATATTTGGGCGGGAAATCTACATTTTGATATTAATAAGCCTACTATCTTATTGAATTCACACCACGACACTGTTAAGCCTAATTCGGGATATCAGTTAAATCCATTTGATCCAATTTTAAAAGAAGGTAAACTTTTTGGGTTAGGTAGTAATGATGCAGGGGGATGTTTGGTTTCCTTGCTTGCTTGCTTTGTTCATTACTATCATAAACCTGGTTTGAGCTATAATTTAGTTATCGCTGCAACTGCAGAAGAAGAAATATCCGGTAAACATGGTGTGGAGGCTTTGATCCCCCAATTACCCCCAATCAATTTTGCCATTGTTGGTGAGCCTACCTTATTAAACTTAGCTATTGCCGAAAGAGGCTTGATGGTGGTGGATGCGAAAACTGTTGGGGTCGCTGGGCATGCAGCCAGAAACGAAGGAGATAATGCATTGTATAAAGCGGTAAAAGATATTGAATGGATTCGTCAGCATCATTTTGAAAAAGTCAGTGATTTATTAGGCCCAGTAAAAATGACAGTAACATCTTTTCATACTGAAAATAAGCAGCACAATATGGTGCCTGCTTCTGCTGAGTACTTAATTGATATTCGAGTGAATGAACTGTATCCATTTGAAGAAATTTTAAAAACATTAAAAGCCAACTTAAACGCGGAAATTACACCACGTAGCACGCGCATAAAATCAACTTTAATCAATCCCAATCATCCAATCGTAAAAGCAGGCGAATCTTTGGGAAGTATTTGTTATGGAAGTCCTACCACAAGTGACAAAGCTTTAATGCCTTTTCCTGCACTCAAAGTAGGGCCGGGCGACAGTGCAAGAAGTCATACTGCCGATGAGTTTATTTATTTGTTGGAGATAGAAAAAGGAATTGAATTTTATATCAAATTATTAAATGTGGTATTATGAAACTTTGGAGTAAGAGCAATACCAGTACAACGGAAGCAGTAGAAAAATTTACCGTTGGAAAAGACAAAGACTTTGATACCTTATTGGCTCCTTATGATGTATTAGGTTCGATTGCACATGTTAAAATGCTTGCCAGTATTGGTTTATTGACCCATCAAGAAATGCTTGCATTGGTAAAAGAATTGCAATTGATTTATCAGAAAGTTATTCAGCCTGATTTTTCGATTCCAGCAGGAGTAGAAGATATTCATTCTTATGTTGAGTTATTACTTACTCAACAACTCGGCGATATGGGTAAAAAAATCCATAGTGCAAGAAGCAGGAACGATCAGGTTTTAGTAGATATAAAATTGTACCTGAGAGCTGAGATTCAAACAATTGCAGAATCAACGAATGCTTTATTTGAATTGCTGCAACAAAAAAGTGAAGCATATAAAAGCCATTTATTGCCGGGTTATACGCATTTGCAATTAGCCATGCCTTCTTCTTTTGGGCTTTGGTTTGGGGCATATGCCGAAAGTTTAGTGGACGACTTAACAATGCTTGAAGCTGCTTATAAAGTGGTAAATAAAAATCCATTAGGATCTGCTGCTGGGTATGGTTCTTCCTTCCCCATCAACCGAAAAATGACCACAGACTTACTCGGGTTTGAACAGCTAAATTACAATGTAGTGTATGCGCAAATGGGAAGAGGTAAAACAGAAAGAATTGTGGCTACTGCTTTAGCAAATATTGCTGATACTTTGGCTAGAATGTCTATGGACGCTTGTTTGTACTTGAATCAAAATTTTGCTTATATCAGTTTCCCTGCAGAATTAACTACTGGTTCTAGCATCATGCCTCATAAAAAAAATCCAGATGTTTTTGAATTGACCAGGTCTTATTGCAATAGAATTAAAGCATTGCCCAATGAAATTAGTTTAATGACTACCAACCTTCCTTCAGGGTACCAGCGTGATTTGCAATTATTAAAAGAACATTTATTTCCTGCTTTTACTGAACTAAATAATTGTATCGAAATGATGCAGCTGATGTTTAGCCATATTCAGGTTCGTTCCAATATTGCAGATGATCCCAAATTCCAATACATGTTTAGTGTAGAAGAAGTAAATAAATTGGTTTTGCAAGGGGTCCCTTTTAGAGATGCTTATCAGCAGATTGGCAATGCAATAGAAAAGGGGGAGTTTAGTTATTCAACTTCAGTAAATCACACACATGAAGGAAGCATGGGTAATTTATGTAATGCTGAAATTAAAATAATGATGGAACAATTAATGAAGCGTTTTCAATTTAGCAAAGCAACAACAGCCTTTGAATTACTTTTATCTTAATTTGCACTACTTTATAAAATAACAAATGAAAAAAATACTTAGTTTATTCGTTTTAGGAGCTTTTGTAACTTTTACTCAGGCTCAAGCTCAACCATCTGCAAAAGCACCTGTAAAAACCGCCGATAAAGCAAAACTACCTGTTAAGTCTGCTGCGAAGCCTGCAACTGCTGTAGCATTTAAATCTTCTGCAGATAGTGCTAGTTATGCATTGGGTATTAGAATAGCCCAAAACTTAAAATCACAAGGTTTAGACCCTTTAGTGGCTGCCATGTTTCAAAAAGGGATTATGGATGGTTTTGCTGGTAAAAAATCTATGATTGCAGATGAAGTATTAGACTTGTGCATAGGTAGTTATCAACAAAAATTAAGTGCTGAGAAATCTACTGTTGCTAGAGAAGCAGGTAAAGCATTTCAGGCAAAAATGGCTAAGAAGCCAGGTGTAGTAACACTTCCTAGCGGTTTGCAATATGAAATAATTAAGAATGGCACCGATACAGTGAAGCCCAAACTCTCCAATAAAGTAAAATGCCATTATCATGGCACCGTTATTAGCGGTGAAATATTTGACAGTTCAGTTGAAAGAGGAGAGCCGGTTACTTTTCCTTTGGGGAATGTAATTTTAGGTTGGCAAGAAGGGCTTCAGTTAATGACTGTTGGCAGCAAATGGAAGTTTTATGTCCCAGCTGATTTGGCTTATGGAGATCAACAAAAAGGGGATAGAATTGCTCCTGGTTCTTTGCTTATTTTTGAAGTTGAGTTGTTAGGGGTTGAATAGTCTTTTAACCTTCATTAACCTTTAAGAAATATTAGTTAACCCGTTTTTGGGTCATGGCCGGTTAGCTTCGTACAATAAATGTTTTGTATGAAGCTAATCGGTTTTTTTATGTTTGGTATTTTGTTTTCATGTGTATTAAATGCACAGCAAACCAATGCCACTATTTCAGGTGAAGTGGTAGACTCAATTGCAGGTAAGGGCTTGGCATATTCAACAGTGTCAATTGTACAACAGAAAGATTCAACCCTTGTAAGTTTTGCAAGAGCGGACTCTTCAGGTAAATTCAAATTGTCGGGTTTGCCAAAGGGTAACTATTTACTATCTTTTTCTTATGTTGGGTATTTGCCTGTTTGGAAGCCAATTCAAATAAAAGACGCAGAGCAGTTAAATTTGGGCCGTATCATCTTGACAGATTTAATTCATGCTGGGGATGTAACTGTTACTGCAAGAAGGCCTCCTGTCATCATCAATAATGATACCATTGAATTTAATACAGAAAATTTTAAAACTCAACCCAATGCCGTTGTTGAAGATTTACTGAAAAAATTACCTGGTGTAACAGTAGACAGAGATGGTACTGTAAAAGTGAACGGACAAAGAGTAAATCGATTTATGGTCAATGGGAAGGAGTTTTTTACGGGCGACCCCAAAATTGCCACCAAGAATTTAGATGCGGATGCTATTGATAAGGTGCAAGTATATGATCGTAAAAGTGACCAAGCTAGTTTCACCGGAATTGAAGATGGTCAAACAGAAAAAGCCATCAATTTAAAATTGAAAAAAGACAGAAATAATTCAACTTTTGGAAGGGTCACTGTTGGCGGTGGAAATAAAGACAGATATGAGGGTCAAACCAATATTAA
>JBMLPQ010000283.1:0-2922 GCA_049242025.1 Sediminibacterium sp. | reverse complement strand
CAAGGATTTTCAGTCCTTTGCTCTACCGACTGAGCTACCGCACCTTCCGTAGAATTCCCCTTCGGGGTTGCAAATATAAGGAGTGGAATGGTTATTCACGCATTATCCACTCTTTTTTTCTTTAGAATTCGCAATTCTTTGGAGTTCGAGCAAATGCAATCACGTCTCTGATATTGGTCATACCCGTCACAAACTGCACCATTCTTTCAAATCCTAAGCCAAAACCCGCGTGTGGTACGGTTCCGAAACGGCGGGTATCTAAGTACCAACTCATTTCTTCTGCAGGAATATGCATTTCCGCCATTCTCGCCTCTAATTTCACTAAACGCTCTTCTCTTTGAGATCCGCCTACTATTTCTCCAATTCCTGGTGCTAAAATATCCATTGCGGCTACGGTTTCCTTGCCTGGTTCGCAACCATCATTCAAACGCATATAAAATGCTTTGATTTTTGCTGGATATCCTGTTACAATCACCGGCTTTTTAAAATGCTTCTCTACCAAGTAGCGTTCGTGCTCACTTTGCATATCAATCCCCCAGCTAACATCGTATTTGAATTTCTTCTTTTTGTATGCTGGGCTATCCAATAAAATTTGAATAGCTTCCGTATAGGTAATGCGTTCAAACTGGTTGCTGATGACAAAATTCAATTTATCTAATAAGCCCATTTCTGCACGTTCATTCTGTGGCTTCTGCTTTTCTTCTTCTGCCAAACGCTGATCCAAAAACTCAAGGTCTTCTTTATTATGCTCCATTGCATAACGAATCAAGTACTGAATAAACTCTTCAGCCAAATTCATATTGTCTTCAATATCATGAAAAGCCATTTCAGGCTCAATCATCCAGAACTCAGCCAGGTGGCGGGTTGTATTCGAATTCTCTGCTCTAAAAGTTGGTCCAAAAGTGTAGATTTCTGAGAATGCCATAGCGCCTAACTCTCCCTCTAACTGACCACTCACCGTTAGGTTGGTGCTCTTACCAAAAAAGTCTTCTGTATAATCAATATTACCAGCAGCATCTTTTGGTGCAGAACCATCCATGGGTAAAGTAGTTACTCTAAACATTTCTCCCGCACCCTCTGCATCACTTGCGGTGATGATGGGGGTATGCAAATACACAAATCCTTTTTGATTAAAAAATTGGTGTACTGCAAATGCCAATGAATGACGAATGCGAAACACTGCGCCAAATGTATTGGTACGAAAACGCAAATGCGCTTTTTCTCTTAAGAATTCTAAACTATGTTTTTTGGGTTGGAGCGGATACTTCTCTGCATCTGAATCTCCTAGTATTTCTAGTGTTACCGCTTTCACTTCAATGGTCTGTCCTTTACCAACACTCTCCACTACTTCACCTATTACTTTTAGTGATGCCCCTGTAGTAATTCTTTTCAATGTTTCGTCGTCTAATAATCCCAACGCAACTACTACCTGTAAATTATTATTGGTACTACCATCATTTAAAGCAATAAACTGGTTGTTGCGAAAAGTTCGCACCCATCCCATTACAGTTACCTGATCGCCTGGCTTTCCGTTAGCCAACAGGGTTTTTATCTTGATTCTAGTATTAAACATGAAACAAAGATAACCAAAGACTGCTTCAGAAACTGCATATACAGTGGTTTTGACTCAACATCTATAAATTTTTATAAGCAAATAGTGCTGATATTCTCAATATTTAGTAACATTGCAGTGGAAACAATGCTGATTAGCCCGTTATAGAGCTCCAAAATTTCAGTTACTCTCTTTCCAAATCAACCCAATTAACCTTTCTGAGTTTTTTTTCCTTAGACTGGATTAACCTTTTTTATCGTTTGAATTTGACACCCCCCAAACAACTTTTCCATTTATGTATGACATTCTTCAATTAAACGACATGTTGCTTCCAGAGTTAGTGGATATAGCAGAACGTTTAAAAATTACTGGTGCAAAAAAACAAGACAAACAGGGCTTAATTTATAAGATCCTAGATTCCCAAGCAGTACAAGAAAGTACTGCTAAAGAAAATGGCGTAGCCAAAAAAGCAGGTCGTCCTAAGAAGGCCGTTAACATTAAAACATCAACGGGCGCTACAGAAGAAGCAGAAGTGATGCAAGAAGCGCCAGCAGCGCCCATTGCAAAATCTGTTCCTGTTGCAAAATCTGCTCCTATTGTAAAAGCAGCGCCTGTTGCAAAACCAGCACCTAACGCAGTTCCTGAACAAAGAAGTAGTGAAAATGCTGGTCCTAGCAGACCCATCCGTAAAGCAATGCCTCCTAAAAAAGGTCCTCTACCAAGACCTAGAATAGAGAAAACTGACGAGCCTAATAACGCAAACAGTTCCGATCAACCCGAAAACGACCCAACCGCCAATATTGCTGCTGCTATCATTCAAACCTTAGAAGCTAATGATAATAACGGCGAAACAGCTCAAGCCCCTGAAACTTCTTTACAACAAGAGCGTCCAAGACACCAACCTGTTAAAAAAGAGCCTGTATTTAATATAGAATTCGAAGGGGTAATTCCTGGAGAAGGTGTTTTAGAAATGATGCCTGATGGATATGGTTTCTTGCGTTCTTCTGATTACAACTATTTATCTTCTCCGGATGATGTGTATGTATCTCCTTCTCAAATCAAATTATTTGGTTTAAAAACAGGTGATACTGTTACAGGATCTGTACGTCCTCCAAAAGAAGGCGAAAAATATTTTGCTTTATTAAAAGTAGATTTTATCAATGGTAAGCGCCCCGACGAAGTGCGTGATCGTGTACCATTTGATTACTTGACCCCTTTGTTTCCTTTTCAGAAACTGAACTTATTTACTTCACCTACCAATTATAGCACCCGTATTATTGATTTGTTTACCCCAATTGGTAAAGGTCAGCGTGGATTGATTGTAGCCCAACCAAAAGTTGGTAAAACCATGTTGTTGAAAGAAGTGGCCA
>JBMLPQ010000282.1:0-5174 GCA_049242025.1 Sediminibacterium sp. | reverse complement strand
CCAATCATTTGGGGAATGGAGAATACCAACTATTTAAAATTCTTAATTGTAGAAGTAACAGATAGATAAATAATTATCTGGATACTTGAAATTTACCCGACTCAATAATTCTACCAGATCGGTCTTTGAGTTGAAAGATGTACAGTCCCCTGAAATAATTATCATTAAAATAAATGGTTATTTTAGAACTTGTAATTCTTTGTGAATTCATTTTTCTACCAATAAAATTGAAGATTTCTAATGAATAGGTTTTATCAATGGAAGGATCAAATTGAAAGTGAATGAACTGTGTTGCGGGGTTGGGATAGAATCGTTGAACCTTGCTGTCGGAAGAAATAATTACAGAATAGTCCATAAGGGTACCTGAAGCAGTAAAAGCACTGCTACAAAAGACCAACAAAACCCATAAACTTATTTTGTAAAGATTTGCCATCCAATAAAATGTACAATAAAGTTAAAGCCAATTTTGGATAGCGCCAAAAATACCTATGGCATTGTAATTCAACAAATTGAAAAACAATGCCATAGACTTATGTAAAAACTATAATGAAGCCAATGTAGCTTGGATAGCATTAAAATCTGGTAAATCACCTGGAGTAGGACATACTTCTGCATATTGAACTACACCATCCTTATCAATTACAAATGCTGCACGTTTGCTTACACCCAACATTTCAAATGCAGGGAAGGTTTCATATAATACGCCAAAAGCAGTTGCGGCTTCCTTATTGAAATCACTTAATAATTGGAAATTCAGGTTTTGCTCTTTGCTAAATTTATCTAAAGTAAAAAGAGAATCAACAGAAATTCCGAATACTTGTGCATTGGTATTATTGTATAACGCTATATTGTCTCTTACATTACAAAGTTCAGCGGTACAAACACCGGTAAAAGCCAAAGGGAAAAACAATAACACGACTGGCTTTCCTTGTTGTTCTTCTAGACTTACTTTTTGCTTTTCGGTATTAAATAGCGAGAACGCTGGAGCCTTTTGGCCAACTTGAATACTCATTATGATTTATTTTTATGGTTTATGATAATGTAAATATTAAACAGTTTATTCAACAAATGGTTTGGAAATAATGGTTCTATTAAATTTCCATTTCAGGAACAAAGTCTGGAACAATTAGTTTACCAGCAGTTTTGGCCACGATTTCTTCTACTGTTACACCCGGTGCACGCTCTAATAATTGAAACCCCTCTGGTGTAATAGCTAAGACTGCTAATTCAGTAACTACTTTTTTAACACAGCCAACCCCGGTTAATGGTAAACTACATTTTGGTAACAGTTTGCTTTCCCCTTTTGGGTTTGTATGCATCATAGCTACGATAATATTTTTAGCGCTAGCAACTAAATCCATTGCACCACCCATCCCCTTCACCATTTTGCCAGGAATTTTCCAATTAGCAATATCTCCTTGCTCACTTACTTCCATAGCGCCAAGTACAGTCAAATCTATTTTGCCAGCTCTAATCATTCCAAAGCTTTCAGCGCTATCAAAAAATGCCCCCCCAGGAATCACAGTTACGGTTTCTTTACCAGCATTAATTAAGTCTGCATCAATAGCAGATTCTTCTGGATAAGGCCCCATTCCTAAAATACCATTCTCGCTTTGAAAAACAACTGTAATATCATTGGGAATATAATTGGCAACTAATGTAGGTATGCCAATTCCCAAATTCACATACATACCATCTTTTAATTCTTTTGCTATACGCTTCGCAATTCCAAATTTATCTAATGCCATAAAATTGACTTAACTAAATGATTGTAATGAATTAAATTCTAGTAGTTCTTCTTTCAATTCTTTTTTCATAATTGCTACCCTGAAAAATACGGTGCACATAAACACCTGCAACATCCACTTCATCAGGATCAATTTCACCAGGTTCTACTAAATGCTCTACTTCTGCAATGGTAATATTACCAGCTTTTGCCATTGAAGTAGAAAAATTTCTAGTCGCTTTTCTAAATACTAAATTACCTGCCTTGTCCCCTTTCCATGCTTTTACAATTGCAAAATCTGCATGAATGGCTTTTTCCATTAAATACATTTTACCATCAAATTCCCTAACTTCTTTACCTATTGCAATCTCTGTTCCATAACCTGCAGGTGTAAAATAAGCAGGTATTCCCATTGCAGCCATTTGAATACCCGTTGCAAGGGTGCCCTGTGGCACTAAGTCTACTTCTAATTCTCCACTTAATAATTGTTTTTCAAACAAGGCATTCTCTCCAACATAGCTACTAATCATCTTCTTGATTTGTCTAGTTTGTAATAATAAGCCCAAACCAAAGTCATCAACCCCTGCATTGTTTGAAATACAAGTTAAGTCCTGTACATTATGTTTTACTAACGCAGCAATAGCATTTTCAGGAATTCCATTTAAACCAAATCCACCCAACATAATTGTTGCACTATTGGGTATATCAGCTGTTGCAGCAAACGCATCTGTATAAACCTTATTCATTTTTTAATAGGTTGAGATTTTTGATAAAGCAATGTTCTTTGTCTATTCGATAAAGCATCAATAGAATCAATTAAAATTTTAAATTGAGCTGGATGAGATTCGTAATATGCATAACTATCATAAAACTTTTTTCTATTAATCCCATAACTACGAAATACCTGATCGTACAATAGAATATTTTCTTTCGTTAATTTATTCAAGGAATCTTTGGAAGTTAAACGAACATAATATTCATCCATTTTCATAATATCCCACATGATAGAAGTCATGTCATTGATTGGAATAACCTGCTTAGGAATTTTTTCTCCAGCACAAGCCATTGCAGCTACCAACAAGAAAAAAAATATTATATTTTTCACTTTAACTCCTCTTTATATTTATTGGAATTAGGAATGTCTAATAAAGATAGAATCTCAATGGCTTTAATTTTTTCTTCAGGTGTTCCTTTCTTAAAAATGCCAATTAATTCATTGGATTTACCTTGCATAAAAAATTGCAAAATCATCGTATTTGGATTCTCTTTATTAAATGCATTTAATTGAATCAATGCCTGTAGAATATTCCCCCTTGCTTCAGATTCATTTTCAAATAATTTGTCTAAGCCAGCACGATAATAGGTATAAATCACATCGTGAATGATATTGAATTTTGTATTGATTAAATTCTCATTTAACCAATAGCGGTTTCTCAATCCATCAAACATTCTCCAACCCGCAATACGCTGCCCCTCTGGCGCATTATTCACAATATTTTGTGCTTTTCTAAAATAGGGTTCTCCTGTTTTAGGAGAAAATGAATCGTAATCTAAACCAATAATCATGTAAGCATAATAAGCTAACACTGCAGTTAAATTGGCTACCCCAGCATCAACACCTTGAACCCTATTTTCATTAAATTCTACAGGTTGAAATTCAACATATTTAAACAATAATTCAGGGTCAATAAAATTGACCATAGCTGATTGATAAGAAGCATTAAAAACAGGCCTTGCAGCTTGAACTGTTAATGAGGCTTTATAAACATTAGGCTCTACAGCAGATTCAATATTAACGATAAAACTGCACTCAATTTTCTCATTTTCTCTAAATACATCCGCAGTCCACTTGCGGTTATTCATGAAATTATTCAACTGAGTTTGTAAAGTTGTGAAGATTTTTCTGTCTACTGTTGTGGCTACTCTCACAGCCATAACAGTTACTTTTGCCTTAAGTTCTTGTGCAACCGATTGCTTACTTAACAATGCAAAGCATATAAAAAGAAATAAACAAAATGGCTTGCGCATGATGAAAAAGATTAGAAAAAACTAAAGTAACAAAAAACGACAGTAAAATACTGTCGTTCAAATCATTTTAGAAAGATTTAGCTTATCGGAATAAATCGGTATCTAAATTTCTTCTGTGATACACTTTACCTTCCATGAATTCTGTAGTAGCTAGAATTGCAGGATTAGGCATTTTCTCGTATGCACGGGAAATTTCAATTTGTTCTTTATTCTCGTGAATTTCTTCTAAGCTATCAGTGTGGCTTGCAAACTCTTCTAGCTTATTGTGTAATTCTTCGCGAAGAGAAATATTAATCTGATTGGCTCTTCTTGCAATGATTGCAATAGATTCGTACAGATTACCTGTTTTCTCTTTTATGGAGATTAGGCTTTTGGTTTCTACCACACTAGCGGTGTTGGCACTCATCTGCCTTCTTAATTTACTCATTTTTTCCCGTTTTTTTAAGTATGTTAAGGGTTTGTGTTTTATACTTACTTACTTCTTCCAAGAATTTACTATCGGTAAAACGATCCGCAAATTCATTGCATTCAGAAAGCACTTTTTCGTAACGTTCCTTTTGTTTCTCTTCGTAACTCATTTCGGCATATTTGAAATATGACTTAATCATGAGTACTTTGTATTCGTCTGATTTTTTGGAATCAGGAAAATTATCTGCAACATTGCTAAACGCAATAGCCGCAGCTTTATAAAAGCCCAAATTATAATACAACTCGGCACTTAAAAATTCTTTTCGCTCTAATTTCTCTCTACACTGGTCAATAATATCTGTTGCTTCTTTAACCCTTGGAGAAGTTGGATGCGTACTAATGAAAGCCTGCATCAATCCCATGGTTTTAGTAGTATTTGTTTGATCAAGTTCTACTTTGGGAGATTGCTTAAAAAAACAATACGCTCGCATGTATTCACAATCTTGGCTTCTAGTGCTTGCAGGGAAATTTTCTACGAAGCTTTTGAACATGTTTTCCGCATTCAGATAATCTTTGATATAGTAATATGAATATGCATATTTATAATACAAATCTTCATATCGTTGAGAACCTTTTAAATAAGGAAAAATGTCTTCAAAGAGCTTTAAAGCCTCTTGGTATTTTTTATTCGCATAATACTGCTCAGCCATTTTGTACTTATACTCATAGTCTTTGCTTTTCAAGATTTTAGCAAACTTGGTAGTACAAGAAGAACCCAAAAAAACGGTCAGCAATAAAATAGTTACAATTCTACCCATAGAAGTTGGCGAAATTACGTATAAAATAGCAATTTAAGAAGGGTTTTTCTCAAGTTGCTGGTACAGGGCGTTAATTAATAGCTAAAAAGGCCGTCCAGCGTTTTACAACCGGACAGCCTTTTCTATTACAACTTCAGGTGATATTACTTGGTATCACCCTCTCCTTCCTGCAATTTAGCCTTGATTTCAGCAAG
>JBMLPQ010000281.1:0-4463 GCA_049242025.1 Sediminibacterium sp. | reverse complement strand
CTGAGGCAGATGAACCAGTAACGCAGCAAATGTATATATTTATCCTTATGAAAGGGAATCAACAATTAAATGTTTTTAGTTTCACCATGATTGTGGTGGGCTTAGTAATAGGCATGGGGATTTTTAGATCGGCTGCAACCAGCGCCCAGCATGCCATTGAGCCTTCTGTATATTTTGCTGCTTGGTTAATGGGAGGTTTTGTAGCGCTTTGTGGCGCATTAACTTATGCAGAAATCGGTAGCAGATTCCCTGTTACAGGCGGATATTATAAAGTGTTTTCTTATGCCTATCATCCTAGTATTGCATTTGCCATTAACTGCATTATTTTAATTAGCAATGCTGCAAGTTTAAGTGTGGTTGCCATTATTGGTAGTGGGTACATTGCTAAACTATTTCCGGGAACTCCTTGGACCGATGTAGACAAAGCATTGTTGAGTGCGGGGGCCATTATTTTATTTTATTTTATCAATCTAAAAGGGCTAAGAATGAGTTCGAGGGCCCAGAATATATTAATGGTCATCAAAATCAGTATGATCTTGGTTTTAATTGCTGCATTATTTTTTCCATACGATTCCGGATCAGCAGTTGCAGCGGTTGCGGATTCAGCTACAGTTTCAATCCCCCCTAGCCCTCAAATGAGTTGGATTCAGAGCTTGGGTTATAGTTTAATTGCTGTTTCCTTTACATATGGTGGGTATCAGCAAACCATCAATTTTGGAAGTGAAGTGAAAGACCCTGCACGCAATATTCCAAAAGGCATATTTTTCGGTATTGCCATTATAATTGGTTTGTATTTGCTGGTAAATTTCAGCTATTACCAAATTGTAGGTTTCGAACAAATGAAAGGAGAAAAGGAAATTGCTTATGTAGTAATAGACAAAGTATTTGGTCCAAAGGGGGCAGCTGTATTTTCTTTCTTTTTATTTTTTGGTGTATTGGCTTATGTAAATGCCCTATTGATGAGTAATCCAAGAGTGATGTTTGCCATGAGCGATGAGGGTACTATCCCTAAAATATTTTCCAAACAAAACGAAAAGAACGGAGTGTTGGTGGTTTCGTTAACGGTATTTACCCTTACTTGTTTAATTATTTTATTTTTTGCTCAAACTTTTGATGCCATTTTAAATTTTACCATTTTTCTAGATTGTTTTGGAATGGTTGCCTCTAGTGCCACCATCTTTAAATTGAGAAAGCAAACCAAGCATTTAGACGGTACTGGTATTTATAAAATGAAATTATTTCCTTTATTACCACTAATATTTATGGCTACTTATTGTTTTGTTGGTGTAAGTATTGCGATTCAAACCCCAAATACTGCAATAATTGGCACGGCTGTATTGGCGGCATTTATGGCAATTTATTATATAAGTCAACAGATTAAAAAGCGTGCTTAAGCAATTGAACTGCCTTTCATACTAATTTTAACACAAAACCATAGCTTTCCTTTCCGTCTGTCTAAATTCTGTAAAAGCCTCGCTGAATAACTTATTTTTGTTCTATGAGGAATTTACTATTACTAATGGTTGGTTGTTTTACGTTCTCTGGGCAATTAGTTGCTCAGGGTTCAACAAACAAATGGAACCTTCAGCGTTGTGTAGAATACGCTGCAAAAAACAATATTTCGGTTAAGCAAGCAGATGTACAAGCTAGATTAGCTGCTTTGGAAGTAGAGCGGACCAAACTGTCTCAATATCCTACTGCCAATGCAAATACCAATTTGGGTACCCAGTTTGGTAGATCAATCGATCCTACTACAAACCAGTTTACGACCACACAATTGTTGTTTCAAGGTATCAATGTGAATTTGAATGTGCCAGTTTTTAACTGGGGTGCTTTAAAAGCAGACAGACAAATTGCAGGTTTTAATGCACAAGCCGCAATAACGGATATAGAAAGAATTAGCAACGACGTATCGTTAAGTATAGCCACTTTTTTCTTGCAAGTAGTTGCAGCTAAGCAACAAATAGCCATTGCAGAAGTACAAATTGGTCAAACTGCGTCTCAATTAGGATTCACTCGTAAGCGGGTAGAAGCAGGGGCATTACCCGAATTAAGCTCTGCAGAAATTGAGGCTCAGCTTGCTAGGGATAGCACTGCATTAGTAAGCGCTAAAGCAAGTTTTCAGCAAGCAGTCATCCAATTAAAAGCTGCTATTAATTTAGACATGTCTGTGTCGTTTGATGTTGAAATTCCTGCAGTAGATAATATTCCTTTACAACCCCTGGGCGAATTAGATCCAGCAGTTTTATACCAATTGGCATTGAATAATCAGCCAGCTCAAAAAGTAGGAGATTTAAGAATCAAATCTGCAGAAGTTTCTATTAAAAGAGCTAAATCGGAGTTCTATCCAACCATCTCTGCATTTGGTGGATTGGGAACGAACTTTGCAAATTCAGCAAATACCATAACTGGTGCGAATATAATTGGGACAAGACCTACTAGCAATTTTGTTACGGTGAATAACCAAAATTATCAAGTTTTTCAACCAGATATCCAATTGACTTCATCAAAAAGAAATTTCTTTCAAATGTGGAATGGATGGGGTGGTCAATTAGAACAGAACTTTAGACAAAACTTTGGGATTAATATACAGGTACCCATATTTAATGCAGGTTCAGCCAAATTAGGATATGAGCGTTCTAAATTAAATTTAAAAACAGCCCAAATTTCAAGACAACAAGCTGACCTAACATTACAACAAAATATTTATCAGGCGCACACCAATGCAATGGCTGCTATTCAGCGTTTTCATGCAAGTGATAAGTCTGTTGAAGCTTCGCAAAAAGCGTACGATTATGCACGCAAACGTTTTGAAGCAGGTTTATCTAATACATTGGATTTAATTACCAATCAAAACAATTTATTAAGGGCCAAGTTGGATCGATTAAACAATCAGTTTGATTATATATTTAGAATTAAACTTTTAGAATTTTACAAAGGTCAAGGCATTAAATTATAAAAAACATATCATGAGTAAGAAGTTAATTTGGATTATTGTTGGCCTAGTAGTAGTTATAGGTCTTATAATAGGCCTTAAGAAAGCAGGAGTTATTGGTAAAGAAGAAGGTATAAAAGTTACTGTTGAAGCTGTTCAGCGCAGAACGATTATTGAAACGGTAAATGCAAGTGGTAAAGTTTATCCTGAAATTGAGGTGAAAATTAGCCCCGACGTAAGTGGCGAAATAGTTGAATTAACAGTAAATGAAGGCGATACTGTTAAAAGAGGTCAGGTTTTAGCAAGAATCTATGCTGATATCTTAAATTCTCAAAGAGATCAAGTTGCTGCAGGAGTAAGTCAGCAAGAAGCTCAGGTTTCTAATTCTACAGCTCAATCTGCTGCTATTAAAGCAACTTTAGATCAAGCAGAAACTCAATACAATCGTCAGAAAAAATTATTAGAAGAAAAAGTAATCAGCCGTTTAGAATTTGAACAAGCTGAGCAAGCTTTCAAAAGCGCCAAAGCCAATTACAATGCGGCAATGGAAGGTATCAAGAGTGCTAAAGCAGGTGTTCAAAGTGTGCAAGCACAATTAAACAGAGCTAATAAAGATATTGGTAGAACATTAATTACTTCACCTATGGATGGAGTAATTAGCTTACTGGCTATTAAAAAAGGAGAACGTGTTGCTGGTAACAGTTTTAACGTAGGTACCGAAATGATGCGTGTAGCCGATATGCGCAGTTTTGAAGTTAGGGTTGATGTGGGAGAGAATGATATTCCAAAAGTTAAATTAGGTGATACTGCAATTGTAGAAGTAGATGCTTATACTAGCAGAAAGTTTAAAGGTATTGTATACAAAATAGCAAACCCTAATACCGGAAACGCATTAGCAGCAAATACAAGTGCAGAGGTAACCAACTACAAAGTACATATTCGTTTATTACAAGAAAGTTATAAGGACTTAGTTGTTTCAGGAAGATCTTTCCCTTTCCGTCCTGGTATGACTGCTAGTGCAGATATCCAAACCAAGAGCAAATACAATGTATTGTCGGTTCCTTTAAATGCCGTTACTACTAGAGATAGCAAAGAAGAACAAAAAGAGAAAAAAGACGAGAAAAAAACTGACGCTAAAGTAGCACAAGTAGAAAAAGAGTCTCAGAAATCAGTTAGTTCAGATGATACAATAGAAGAAGTAGTTTTTGTTTTACAAGCAGATAATAAAGTGAAGAAAGTAAAAGTAAAAACGGCTATTCAAGACTTAAATAATATTGAAGTAGCAGAAGGTCTTAAGGAAGGGGATAAAGTAGTTACAGGTCCATATTCCATTGTAAGTAAAATGCTTAAAGACGGTAATTTGGTTACGGTAGTAGAGAAGGATAAGCTTTTTGAAGAAAAGAAAAAGGATTAATCTTAATAAACTGACATCGAATGGACGGCTTAGACCGTCCATTTGTTTTTATGTATGTTTGCTGAATTATTAGCGATAAAACAGCCATATGCAGTTTGGAATTATTGGAGGTGG